>CAZXTO010000026.1:0-17840 GCA_964643675.1 uncultured Planctomycetales bacterium | reverse complement strand
GTCAACCGGAGCCTGGAGCTCCTCGAGACCATGGCCGGCCAGGTCAGCGAGGCCCACAAGCTGGCCACGCCGCTCGAGGACGGCTCCGGCATGGCGCGGGCGATGCAGGCCGCGCTGGCCGACGCCGGGGCGGCGCCGGAGGAGGTGGCCCACATCAGCGCCCACGCCCCGTCGACGCCGCAGGGGGACCTGGCGGAGGCTCGCGGCATCCACCAGGTCTTCGGCACGCGCGCGGCGCAGATCCCGGTGCACGCGCCGAAGGCGCTCATGGGCCACGCGATCGGCGCCAGCTCGGCGCTGCAGGCCGGGCTGACCGCCCTCAGCGTGGAGCGCGGCGTGCTGCCGCCGAACCCGCACCTGGAGCAGGTGGACCCGGCGATCGAGCTGTGCCTGCCGACCGCCGCCGAGCAGCGATCGGTGCCGCTGGCGCTGGTCAACGCCTTCGGCTTCGGCGGCCACAACGTGTCGCTGCTGCTCGGCGCTTGAGCCTCGGCACTCCGGGCGGCTGATTCAGGCGGTGCGATAGGGTGCGTAGGCGTAGTACTTCGGCCAGGAATCCAGCCGCACGTGCAACCAGGCCACGCCGCCGCCGGCGGTGCTGAGCCACAGCGGGGACGGCCCGACGCGGTCCAGGACCGCGGCGCCGACTGCCTGCCACAGGGCGTCGACCTGCGCTTCCGGGCCGCGGCGCAGGAAGGCGGCGAAGTGGGCATAGGCCGCCTCGGGGACGCGCGGCCTGTGTGGGTCCTGCGGGCAAGGCGCGATCATCAGGCCGTCGCCGCCGAGGTTGTCGAAGGCGACCACCGGGGTGTCGCGGAAGTGCTCGGTGAAGGGGGAGGAGTCCGGCGGCAGGTCGATCTCGGGCGCGTCGACCAGCACGAATTCCGCCGGCCGGTCGAGGGTGGCGGCGATGAGCGGCGGCGTCTCCCAACGGAAGACCTCGAAGGGGGCGCCGGCGAGTCGAGCCGTGAAGCAGGCGCGGCAATCGGGGTCGTCCTGCCACCGGCGGAGCAGCTCGCCCATGCCGAGCGGCCGCCCGCCTTCGCTCAGCGCGTAGTGGATCACGCGGCCGCCGGGGAGGTGCTGGATCTGGAACTGCATCGCGCGGGGCGGGCGCCGGTCGGCGCCGGCCTCCGAGCATAGCCATGAGCATTCCCGCTTCGCCGACCGGATCCTGACCTAGAATCGACGGGGCATTTCCACCTCATTCTCGACACCCCTCGACCGCCCCATGTCGCTCAGCCTGCTCTTCAGCTCCGTCCTCCTCGTGTCCCCTCAGCTGCCCGCCGACCCCGAACCCGCGCCCGTGATCCGTCCGTCCGCGCCCGCCGTCCAGCCAGCCCGTCCGCGGGCGGCTCCCGCGGCCTCGGCGACACCAGTCCGCCCGGCAGCGCGGTGGTGGTCTCCGGCGGCGGCGGCCTGTGGGGCTGGTTGAACGTGGTCAGCTCTCCGGTCAGCTTCACCGAGGCGATGATCCACAGCCCGATCGAGGAGCGCGGCTACGCCAACGCCGAGCTCGGCACCACCCTCGACTTCGTGCACGTGCCGGGCGTGGTCAACGTTCCCGGTCCCGACCTCGAGCTGTTCGACGCCCAGTTCGATGCCGGGCTCTACCGCGTCTCGACCAGCTACGACGGCTTCGCCGCCTCGATCCTGGTCGACACCGCCGGCGGCACGGACTATGGCCAGCGCTCCTACTACTACGAGCTCAGTCCGAGCTTCGCCGACCCCGCTAACGTGGTCGGGGTCGAGATCGATCTGGATGACCTGGGCGTTCCCGAAGGCGAGGCCGTGATCGGCTTCCGCCTGGTGTGTGAGAACCAGGGCTGCGACCCGCTCACCCTGGCCCGCTTCGAGCGCTTCGCCCTGGCGGTGCCGCCGCTCGTGGCCGGCAGCTCCACGACCCTCGAGTGCTCCGGCGGCACGCCGTCGGGCCTGATCGGCGTCGCCTATTCGCTGGCGGGGAACGGTCCGGCGCTGGTCGACACTGGCCTGTGCGGCATGATGACGGTGGACCTCAGTCCGCCGCTGAGGGTGCTCACCTTGGGCTCGGCCGGCTCCGACGGCTCACTCAGCTTCACCGGCGCGGTGCCGGCCGGGGCCACCGGCGCGGTGGTGCACCTGCAGGCCCTCGACGCCGGCAGCTGCACGATCAGCAACGGCGTGACCCGGGTGGTGCTCTAGCTCTCCGGTCGCCGCTGCCCGCTCCGGAGCACCGGCCACAAGGCGACGGCGTCACGCCGGAAGCGCTCAGTGATGCCCTCGTACTTGGCGTCGAGGCCGAGGAATTGCTCGCGGCTCATCGGGCTGATCGACAGCTCGGCGCAGCCGTGGCGCCGCTCGAGTGCGGCCGCCAGCTCGGCCAGCCTCGGCACCTCGAGCTCGTAGTCGCAGGAGTCGAGGAACAGCAGGAAGTCCCAGTCGGAGTCCGGCCGGGCGTCTCCGCGCGCGCGCGAGCCGACCAGCTTGACCGCCTGGAGGCGGTCGCCGTAGATGGCGGCCGCCTCGGCCACCAGGTCGGCGATCAGGTGGCGGCCGCCGTCGTCGAAGCGGTCGGCGGCGGAGGCGAGGGGCAGGCCGAACTCGGCCACGTCGACCGGGTGCCCGCAGGCGAAGTCGGCGAGCAGGGCGCGGGCGCGTTCGCGGTCGGCGGCGGCGACCATCACCCGGGCCAGGGTGGAGCCTCCGAGCGGTCCGGGGTAGTCGCCGCCGAAGAAGCCGGGCGCGGCGTTCAGCTCATCGCCGGCGAGCTCGGCGGAGATGCCGGCCTCGCGCAGCACGCCGCAGGCGCGGGCGGCGTCCTGATCCTCGCCGAGGAAGGCGCAGTAGAGATCAGCCATGGCTCACCTGGAGTACGCCTAGCGGCGGCCACTCAGCTCCCATACTCCTGCCAAAGCCAATACGAGAAATAGGCCAGCAGGATCAGTCGAAGGACCAGGCTGAAGGGGGAGAGACCGAGGCGGACCTTGCGCTTCTCGAAAGCGAAAGGGAGGTACTCCGCCACCCGCGTCCAGGGATTGAAGCCGAACTGATAGGTCCGCTCAGTTGTCCTGACCTGAAGAATCGGCGTCGTCAACAGGAATTCGCGAGCCTGGTAGAGGATGGCCTCCTCCACCTCGGTCGCCAGGATCACCCAGTTGCCACAGCGAATGTGGTCATCGAAGACCAAGAACTGGGCACGGCGCGCGGCGATCCAGGCCGCCGAGCGCCGCGGCTCTCCGGTTTCCTTGTCGGTGGCCTTCGTTAGGCAGCGATAGAGAGGTGCGGGGGAGGCGCGGTCAGGCGGTTCCATGAGGTCTGGAGGGATGGTAATCCCTCCAGACCTTCCCATGGAACTGCAATCGAACGCCTCCCCCTGGGGTGGTCCGGACTCCCGCTACTGGATCACCGCCACTCGCGGCGCGGTCGGCTGCGGGTAGCCGGCGGCGTCCACCACGCCTTGGGCGAACAGGTTCACGCCGCGGGCGGCGGCGGCCGGCGGGATCGACCAGACGCGCTGGAAGTGGCCGGTGCCCCAGCCGACCAGGCTGGCGTTGGGGCCGATGTCGAGCGCCACCCCGGTGTGCACCGAGGGCTGGTCGTCGAAGGCCACCAGCAGGGCGTTGACGCCGGGGCCGCTGACCGTCGCCGCGACCTGGCCGCCGCGGTCCGGGGTGGAGTCGCTGATCGTCAGGTTGCCGGCGTAGCCGTTGCCGGGCGTGACGGTCGGCAGGTTGTCGAACACGATCACCTCCTCGTTGGCCTGGCAGGTGACGAACAGCTTGCCGGCGGCGAAGGCGGCCTCGTTGGGCAGCGCGTAGCCGAGGCCGACGCTGGTGGTGGAGGTGGCGCTCAGCTCGACCAGGTTGAGGGCGTCGATCAGGTAGACGGTGTTGCCGGCGAGGTCGCAGGCGGCGACCAGGCTGCCGTCGGGGCTGATCGCCAGGCCGTGCACGCCGTTGCCGCCGGAGAGGTGGACGGTGCGCAGCAGGCGGCCGAGGTCGTCGAGCACGTACAGGCGCGGGCCGAGGTCGGTGCCGCCGAGCAGCAGGCGGCCGTCGTTCAGTCGCACCAGGTCCTGGCCGGCGGGGTAGAGGCCGGAGCCGTCCTCGATGGCGACGACGAAGTCCTCGGCGAAGGTGTTTCCGCGGCGCACCATGAGGCCGCCCTCGCTGCCGGTCCAGGTGGGGGTGTAGGCGCTGGTCGGCACGAACAGGTCGCCGCTCATCAGCAGGCGGGCGCCGGAGCGGCCGCCGCCGAGGTTGAAGCTGGCGGCCGGGTCGTGCTGCAAGGTGGCGGTGTCGACCGCGAACACCTCGCCGCTGCCGTCGAAGCTGCTGACGAAGAAGCCGGGGCCGCCGGCGGCGATGCCGAAGGGGTAGCTGCTGCCGAAGCCGAAGGGGTCGGGCAGCTGCACGTCGGCCAGCACGGCGTAGGTCCAGACGTCCCACACGGTCACGGTGCCCGAGGTGGAGTTGGTGACCGCGGCGACGGTGGGGTTGCCGGCGGCGTCGTAGGCGACCGCGATGTCCTCCGGGTAGAGGCCGGCCTGGATCGTGCGCGTGATCTGGCTGGTGACCGGGTCGATCTGGACCACGACGTCGTTGTTGCCGGCGAAGTCGCCGGCGATCGCCACGTAGAGCACGCCGCGCACCGGTTCGGCGGTGATGCCGAAGGGCTTGGCCGGGTTGCCGTTGCCGAGACCGCTCAGCGAGATGTCGTGCGAAAAGGACTGCGCGGGCGCGGCCGCGCACAGGATGGCCGCCGCGATGGACGGACCGAGCAAGTGCTTGCTCATCGAATCACTCCTTCCGGGATCCTCGCCCGGATGATGGGTGAAGCCAAGTCTCGATCCGGTCTTCCGACTCGCGCATCATCCGGCGTCCGCGCCTTCCAATTCGGGGTCAGACATCCATTGTTTTCCACAAAGAATGGGATGTCTGACCCTGAATCGTGGCGATTGCGGGGCCGTCCGCGCTCACGGCGGCGGGTCCGTGGAGGAATCTCACCTCCTTCCCGGTTCCGAGAGGCTGGGCTGGGAAAGATCTGGCGGCAGGGGCGCCGCCGCTTGGATTCTAGCCTCCTTCGCGGATCTTGGCCTAGAATCGATCGCCCGCCGCCCGCGCCGTGGTGTCTCTCCCGTTCCCGACCGCCGTCTCCCTGGGCCTGCTGATCGCGCTGGCCCCGGCGGCCGTCGGGCAGCAGGATGGGCCCGACCCGCCGGTCACCGGGCTGACCAGCGAGCGCGGCGTGCCGGTCGCCCTCAGCGACGGCTACCTCACGCGAGTCGACCTCTACTACCCGAGCGACCCGCCCGGCCCCCGCGGCTGGCCGACGATCGTCTTCGTCCACGGCCTGGGCGGCACCGCCCGCGGGGTCGAGCAGACCTGCGCCAAGCAGGCCATCCGCGGCTACGCGACGATCGCGTTCGACGTGCGCGGCCAAGGGGTCGGCATGTCGTGGAACGACCCCGAGCAGTACGGCCTCGGCCTCTACGGCATCCGCGAGCGCATCGACCTGGCTGAGGTGATCGAGGACGCCGCCGCCCGCCACCCCGGCCTGATCGACCTCGACCGCCTCGGCGTCGCCGGCATCTCCCAAGGCGCGGTCTACTGCTTCATCGCCGCCGCCCACTCCGGCCGCGCGCTGCCGCCCAATCCCTGGCGCGACACCCCCTTCCCGCGCTTCCGCGCCGTCGCCCCCGAGAACTACACCCCCGACCTGCTGGGCTCCGGCCTCCTGGAGGGCCGCTCGATCTCCTTCCGCCAGGTCGAGAAGCGCTTCGTCGAGACCCACCACGTGCACTCGGCCCCCGGCCTGGTCCACACCATGCGCAAGCTGCTCGCGCTCGAGGATTACGCCGGCCTGGCGGGCTTGATGGGGGACCCCGAGCTCGAGCTCACCGGCCTGCTCGAGACCAGCGCGGTGCCGGTGCTGGCGGCGATGTCCTGGGACGACACCTATCTGCCGGTCAACGCGCTCACCGAGGTCTGGGATCGGGTCTGCCCGACCGCGCCGCGTCGGCTGCACCTCAGCACCGACCGCCACCTCTCGCCCGCGAACCAGGTCGAGCGCTGGCTGCGCGAGCGCCGGCGCCACCACTGGTTCGATCACTTCGTCAAGGGGGTGGACCGCGACGTCTCGGAATGGCCCGATTTGCGCGCCGGGATCACGCCGGAAGACCCGGAGGAGTACCGCGACCTCGGCTCGACCTGGGACTTCCGCGAGGCCTCCGCCTGGCCGCCCGCGACCCAGCCCGAGAGCTGGTACCTCGCGCCCCACGAGCGGCTCGGCCGCGGGCGCTTCCTCGGCCACGACCCGGGCCAGGTCCTGGCCCACCGCGTTCCCGCCGGCTACACGATCCTCGAGTACCTCGAGGACGTGCCACCGATCGAGGAGCTGGCCCGCATCATCCCCTTCCGCGCGCTGCGCTACGTGTCGCCGCCGCTGGCCGAGGACCGGCTGCTGCTCGGCGCGCCGCAGGCCCGCCTGTGGGTGGATTGCGACCAGGAGCGCTACCAGGTCCACGTGTCCCTGCTGGACCAGGCGCCCGACGGCAGCGAGCGCTTCGTCACCGGCGGCCAGACCACCATCCGCGGCAACCTGCCGCCCGGTCGCAACCGGCTCGACTTCCCGCTCGACGCGCAGGCCTACGCCTTGCGCCGCGGCCATCGGCTGGTGGTGCAGGTCGAGAACCTGGCCTGGATGCGGCCGCCGGTCGGCCCCGAGACCTCGCTGCTGCGGGTGCTGCCGGTCTTCCACGACTTCGACCTGCGGCTCCTGCATGAGCTCGACTCGCCCTCCGCGATCGAGCTGCCGCTGGCCCCCTCCGCGCCGCCGCGGATCGCCCTGTCGGCGGTCAGCTTCTCCTCGGGATTCGTCGACGAGCTGCGGATCGAGGTCTACGGCGACGGCAGCCGCGAAGGCTGGCAGTACCACCTCGCCGTCGGCTCCAGCGGCAGCTTCCCCGGGGTGAGCTGGAACGACATCCACCTGCCGCTCAACTTCGACGAGCTGAGCCAGTACGTGTTGAACCACGAGCCGGAGCTGCCGATCGACGGTTTCCACGGCCGGCTGGACGCACGCGGCCGGGCCTCGGCGCGGGTCCGCGGGCCGATGGAGATCCCGCCGATGCCGGCCGGGTTCAGCGGCTTGGACCTGATCGTCCTGATCCACTCTCCCGACCGCCAGCAGATCGAGGTCGGCGGGCCGGCGCGGCTTCCCTACGAGTGATCGGTCGTGGCCAGGTCGGCCGCCGCTTGCCGGTCGCCGCGGCCCACCCTAGCCTGCGGGCGCCATGTTGGCCCACGCCCTGCTCCTCCCCGCGCCGCTCGTCTCGGCGCTGCTCGGTCTGCCCCTGTTCGCGGCCTGCTCCGCCCCGGGATTCCAGGAGCCGGAGCCGGCTGCCGGGCGCGCCGCGCAGGCGCAGGATCCGGCGCCCGCGCCTCCCGCCCCGCACGGCGCCATCCCCAGCCCGCGGCAGCTGCGCTGGCACGAGCTCGAGTTCTACGGCTTCCTCCACTTCACGACCAACACCTTCACCGACAAGGAGTGGGGCTACGGCGACGAGAGCCCGGCGATCTTCGATCCGACCGCCTTCGACGCCGACCAGATCGTCGGCGTGGTGGCCGAAGCCGGCATGCGCGGCCTGATCCTGACCTGCAAGCACCACGATGGCTTCTGCCTGTGGCAGTCGAAATTCACGACCCACGACATCGCCGCCAGTCCGTGGCGCGAGGGCCGCGGCGACGTCGTGCGCGAGATCTCGGACGCCTGCCGCCGCCACGGGATCGAGTTCGGCGTCTACCTGTCGCCGTGGGACCGCAACCACCCCGAGTACGGCCGGCCGGAGTACGTCGACTACTTCCGCGACCAGCTGCGCGAGCTGCTGACGGAGTACGGCCCGGTCTTCGAGGTCTGGTGGGACGGCGCCAACGGCGGCGACGGCTACTACGGCGGCGCGCGCGAGACGCGCCACATCGACCGCGGCACCTATTACCGCTGGGACGAGGCCATCGAGCTGGTGCGCGAGCTGCAGCCCGAGGCGATGATCTTCAGCGACGCCGGCCCCGACCTGCGCTGGGTCGGCAACGAGCGCGGCGTCGCCGACGACCCCTGCTGGGCCACCTACACGCCGGCGCCGCGCGAGGGCGAGTCGGTCGCCGGCCCCGGGACCACCCGCTACTGGGAGGGCACCACCGGCCACCGCGACGGCGCGCACTGGATCCCGGCCGAGGCCGACGTCTCGATCCGCCCCGGCTGGTTCTACCACGCCAGTCAGGACGACGCGGTGAAGACGCCCGAGCAGCTCGTCGACCTCTACTACCAGTCTGTGGGGCGCGGGACCAGCTTCCTCTTGAACCTGCCGCCGGACCGGCGCGGCCTCATCCACGAGAAGGACGTGGCCAGCCTGCGCGGCATGCGCGCGATCCTCGACGCCACCTTCGGCAGCCGGGTGTCGGTCGGCGCCACGGCCTCCGCCAGCGAGGTGCGCGGGGGCCACGCCGACTACGCCGCGGACCGGGCCAGCGACGGCGGCGTGGCGGGGGACACCGCCACCTACTGGTGCCCGGAGGACGGCACCACCTCCGCCAGCCTGGAGCTGGATTTCGGCGAGCCGCGCTGGTTCAACGTCGTCTCGATCCGCGAACACCTGCCGCTCGGCCTGCGGGTCGACGACTGGGCGCTGGACGTGGAGCGGACCACCGCCGCCGGGCAGCCGCGCTGGGAGGAGTTCGCCCGCGGCACCGGAATCGGCGCGCGCCGGCTGTGGCGCGGCGACTACCAGCAGGGCAGCCGCGTGCGGCTGCGGATCGAGGACGCCGCCGCCTGCCCGGCCATCGCCGACTTCAGCGTGCACGCCGAGCCGCCGCGGGTCAGCGTGCACGGCGCCCCGACCGCCTTCCTCGGCGCCGCCAACGTCACCCTGCGCTCGACCCTGCCGGGCGCCAACATCCGCTACACCCTCGACGGCAGCGCTCCGACCCTGCGGTCGAGCTCCCACGGCGCGCCGATCGAGCTCGACCGCAGCTGCACCCTGCGCGCGGTCGCGGAGCACGGCGGCGGCCTGAGCCCCTTCGAGCTGGTGCAGGAGTATGAAGCCTGGTCCGCCGCCACCCTGCTCGAGGGCGTCCACACCCTGGTGGAGCCGCAGCCCGGCCTCAGCTGGCGCGCCTACGAGGGCGGCTGGCAGACCCTCGACCAGCTGCCGGAGGCCGAGGCCGCCGGCGCGGTGGCGGAGGGCGTGCGCGAGAGCATCGACCTCGAGCCGCGCACCCGCGACGAGCACTTCGCCCTGGTCTACACCGGCTTCCTGCGGATTCCCGAGGACGGCATCTACAGCTTTCACCTCGCCAGCGACGACGGCTCGCGCCTGCGGCTGCACGACCGCCTGCTCATCGACCACGACGGCCTGCACGGCATGACGACCAAGAGCGGCCGTATCGGCCTGAAGCAGGGCCAGCACCCGATCCGGGTCGAGGTCTTCAACGCCGCCGGCGGCATGGGGTTGAAGCTGGAATGGGAGGGGCCGGGCTTCGCGCGGCAGGTGGTGCCCGCCGAGGCCCTGGTTCATTGATGGTGATCCCCATGCTCCGCCTGACGCTCCCCATCCTCGCTGCCCTGGCCCTCTGCGGTTGCCAGAGCAACGAGACGCTCGCCTCACACCAGAAACTGGTGGCCCTGGCCCAGGCCGCGCGCGACGCGGAGGTCCGCTGCCTCGCGATCGAGCCCGACCTCGTCGTCGCCTCTCCCTTCGCGCCGGAGGCGACCGCCGGCCTGGTGGAGGAGCTGCGCCAGAACCTCGCCGCGATCGCCAGCGAACTCGAGGTCGAGGAGCCGGCTGAGCTGCTGGTGCACTTCGAGGCTCTGGAGATGCCTGGGCTGCAGGTGCGGGCGGCTGCGGACGGCAGCTTCGACATCGCCGGCATGGAATTTCCGCAACGCCATGGCTACCGGGCCTTCGCCGGCCGCTCCGCCGAGGCGAGCTGGGTGAGGATCTACGTCGTGCCGGAGGGCACGATGCCCCAGGCCGACGGCAGCCTGAGGCGAATCCGCATGAGCCTCGACCGAGGCCCGGTGATCCGGCACGAGTTGGCCCACGTCTGCGCCGAAGTCGCTGGCCTGAGCGGGCCGACCTGGTTCAACGAAGGCCTCGCCGAGGAATTCGAGACCCGGAGCTTCGATCTCGAGGGTCGACTCGTGGCGGAGCCGCTGCCGCGCGCGCTGCGCATCGCCCAGACGGAGCAGGCCTCGTCCTCGCTCGGCGAGATCCTCGACTGGCGAGAGGACTATTTCCGCGTAAGCGGGGGACAGGAGGAGGTCTTCGCCTTCGGGCGGCCGTTCTCGCACGCCCTGCTGCGCTTCTTGCTGGAGCGCGCCCCGGGCGGCAGCCTGCGCGCGCGGCTGGAGGCGGTGCGGCGGATGGAGCCGGAGCGGATCCTGGTGCTGCAAGAGGAGTGGGCCGCCTGGCTGGCGGCGCTGCCTCCGGCCGGTTGACGAGCAGCGAGGGCTGACGCGTTGCCGGGCGCGAACGCTGGCCGGATACACTCGGCTGCGGCCGCGTCGATCGCGCGGTCGCCTCCCACCATGCTCCCCATCGGCCGTATCCTCCGTTCCACCCTCGTCCCCGCTGCCGGTGTGGTCGGCCTGCTGCTCCTCGTCGCCCCGCTCCGCGCCCAGCAAGAGTGGCCGCGGGAGTTCCCGACCGAGGCCTCCTTCCGGGAGACCCTCGCCCTACTCCAGGCCGGCTGCGACGACGGCTTCGCCGCCCTGCGCGGGGAGCGGATCGACCTCGAGCGGTGGCACCCGAAGGGGATGGAGGGGCTCCAGGCCGGCAGCGGCGCGCCCGCCGGCGAGATGCGCTACCGGCTCGCCCTGCTCTCCCTGCTGAAGAGGGCCGTCATCGGTTACGACCTCCACCAGGTCGACGGCCCCGACGACGCCCTGGCGGCGGCGATGGAGCAGGACTACCGCACCCTGCGCGGCTGGATGCTGGACGCCGTCGGCGACTGGAACTTCTCCAGCTCGACCAGCGACGAGGGCACGCGCCGCTTCGAGCTGGAGCGGCCGGACCGCAAGGCCCGGGTGTCGTTGCTCCTGATCCGCGAGGACCTCGGCGGCCGCCGCGGCTGGTGGACCCTGCGCCTGGCGGCGGTGGCGCCCTGGGTCGACCCGCCGCCGATGACGAGCGAGGAGGCCGCGCGGTTGGGCGACGGGACGGCGGTGACAGGCGATGGATCCGCGATGGCGGGCGGCGCCGCGCCGACCTCCGGCATGCCCACTCGGGAGGGATTCACCGCCGTGGTCGATGCTGTCGGCCGACTCGCGCCGCTTCGCGCTGGTGCCCGAGCCGCGCCGGCCGGTCGAGCGCATCGACGGCAAGCCGGTGCCGCGGATCGAGCTGTGGCTGTGGAAGCGGCCGGCGAGCTCGCGCAGCCCCGAGGAGACCTGGTCGCTGATCCTGGAGTGCGAGGTCATGGGCGGGCCGCGTCGCGGCCACGGCATGGGGGACTGGGTCATCGCCCACCTCGAGCGCACCGACCCGGCCCAGGAGCTGCCGGCGCTGCCGGCGGAGCTCGAGGCCAAGGTGCAGGCGCTGGTCGCCGACGCCGCCGGGAACTTCGCCTCTTTCGCCGCGCCCGGCGAGCCGCGGGGACGCCCCGGCACCGACTACGAGTGGCAGGCGATGGACTTCCCCTTCGTGCCCTGGACGCCGCGCCGCCTCCTGAGGACGCGGCTGATGGAGGAGGCCGACCCGCGCGGGATGCGCGACTTCCTGGTCGTCGAGGAGGACGAGCGCCAGAGCAGCGCCCAGCTCCGGCTCGGCCTGATGCTCGTGCGCGACGCCAACGCCCTGACCCGCCACGCCATCAACGCCCGCTTCGACGAGGTCGTCGCCCGCCTCGACGCGACGCTCGACGGCTGGCGCCACCGGGTCAGCGACGTGCCCGGCGCCAAGGAGGACTTCCAGGTGCGGCTGGCCAGCTTCGACGGCATCCGCCCGGACGGCCGGCCGGTGTGGATCGTGGTCGAGCGCATGACCTGGCTGGCGCGGCCCCGCGGCCAGGCCGAGCAGGAGATCACCTCGCTGGCGCTCTACGTCGGCACCGACCACCACGGCAAGGTCGGCTACGACCTGGCCTCCGTCTGGCGCCAGGCGCTGGAGGGGGAGGGCAGCCCGCTCGCCGCGGTGGTGCGCGAGCTCGGGGATCCGCTGGAGGGCGTCCTGCACCCGGGCGATCTGGTGGCGCCGGTGAACGGCATGCCGATCGAGCTCTCGAGCCTGGTGGGGGCGAACGGCGAGGACGAGCTACGCATCGAGCGGGTCCGCGACGGCCGCTTCGGCGAGCAGGTGATCGAGCTACCGCGGCTTTCCCTGGACCGCTGGAAGGGGCTGCAGGCCGCCTGCACCGCCGGGGAGCTGACGCCCGAGGCCCTCTCCATGCTCGGCGCGCGGCTCGAGGGCGGAGAGTTGGTCGACCTGATGCACGCCCTGGTCGCCGCCGGCGAGGCCGACTTCGCCGAGCTGCCGGTCGCGCACGCCGGCTGGCTCGAGCACCGCACCGACCGCGAGCTGCACACCGTGGCCGTGCCCTTGTGGAAGGCCGAGACCGCGCCCTCGCCGGCGATGCTCGACGCCCTGCGCGCCGAGCTCGCCGACGCCTTCGACTACCGCTGGCTGCTCGAACCCTACAGCCAGACGAGCGGGCCCTTCTGGGACTACTACTCGCGCCAGACCCACTGGGCCGCCCGGCGCGAGGGGCCGAAGGGGCTGCACCCCTGGGTCGAGCTGGTCGAGGTGACGAGCGGAGACGGGGTCGTGCTCGAGCTCCGGGTCCTCGCCTTCTCGGTCGCCCACCGCGAGGCCAACGCCGGGCGCCCGGAGCGGCTGTGGTTCCAGCCGATCGGCGGCGACTGCGAGGACGGCTACGGCGTCGCTTGGTGCTACCGGGAGGGCGTCAGCTTCGACGGCCGCTACCAGAACGGGGTGCCGGACGGCTGGGGCGAGCACATCTTCTCCGACGGCAGCAGCTTCATCGAGGTGGTCTACGAGAAGGGCCGGATGAAGTTCTCCGGCCGGGTCAAGCCGCCGCCGCCGCCGCCGCTGCCGCAGACGATCGCGACCGAGCGCTACATCTGGGTCGAGGAGCTCGGCCGGTTGCTGACGGAGTCGGAGTGGCAGCAGCGGTGGGAGGATCAGATCGACCCCGCCGACGTCGGGGATCCGCCGCATCTGCAATACGTCCCCGTTCCGGGTGAGCCCTCCCGCACCTGCGTCGGCTGCAACGGCATCGGCACCCAGTGGCACAGCCGCGAGTACGAGGTGTACGAGGACTACTACGTCACCCCGGGCACCAGCCTGTACAACCAGGGCTACACCAAGGTCCGCCACCACTACGGCACGCGCCAGGAGAACTACGTCGGCGCCTGCACCTACTGCGACGGCCTGGGTCGGATCCCTTACTGAGGACCCGGATCCCGAGGCGGCGCTACCTTGCGGTCATGCTGCCGGCGCTCCTCCTCGGCCTGTCCCTGCTCCTCCCGGCCCAGGACCCCGCGGGGGAGCGTGAGCCGGCGCAGGAGGGGGCGCCGCTGGCGAACGCGCTGCACCGCCCGCTCGTCGGTCTGCGCGCCGGCCACCCGCGCCTGCTGCTGACCGAGGAGCGGCTGGCGGAGCTGCGCGCCCTGCCGGCGGCGGATCCGTTGTTCGCGCGGGCGCTGGGGCAGGTGCTGGACCGCGCCGACGGCTTCCTCGGCGCGCCCCCGCTCGAGCGGGTGCTGAAGGGGCCGCGGCTGCTCTCGGTCAGCCGCGCCTGCGTCGACCGGGTCCAGCACCTCGGCTTCGCCTGGCGCTGGACCGGCGAGCAGAAGTACGCCCGCGCGGTCGAGGAGAACCTGCTCGCGGTGGCCGCCTTCTCCGACTGGAACCCGAGCCACTTCCTCGACGTGGCGGAGATGACGCACGCGGTCGGCATTGGCTACGACTGGTGCTACGAGGCGCTGTCCGAGCAGACGCGCGCCACCGTGCGCGCGGCCCTGGTGGCGAAGGGCCTCGACCCCGGCCTGCGCGGCTACGAGGCCGAGCGCCCGGCCTGGTGGGTGCGCAGCGAGTTCAACTGGAACCAGGTCTGCAACGGCGGGCTGCTGGTCGGCGCGCTGGCGCTGGCCGACGAGGAACCCGACCGCGCCGCCCGCGTCGTGCGCCACGCGGTGGAGTCCCTGCCGACCGCCCTGGCCACCTACGAGCCCGACGGCGCCTGGGGCGAGGGGCCGGGCTACTGGAGCTACGCCACGCACTACACCGCCTACGGCCTCTCCGCCCTCGAGACCGCGCTCGGCCACACCTTCCGCGTGTCGGACCGCCCCGGCCTTGCCGAGTCCGGCTGGTTCCCGCTGCTCGGCACCGGGCCGACGGGCATGTACGCCGCCATCGCCGACGTCGGCGAGCGGGCCCGCCGCGGCGCGCTGCCGCCGCTGTTTTGGCTCGCCCAGCGTTACCAGAAGCCCTACTACTCCCTCGCCGAGCGCACCTGGCTGGCCGAGAACCGCGCCACGCCGATGCACCTGGTCTGGTGGCAGTCCGAGCCGACCGGCTTCCACGAGGGTCCGCCGCTGTGCAAGCTCTTCCGCGGCCCGGTCGAGGTCGCCTTCCTGCGCAGCGGCTGGGACGAGAACGACTTCTACGTCGCCTTCAAGGCCGGCTACAACCAGGTCAACCACGGCCACCTCGACCTCGGCAGCTTCGAGCTCGAGTTCGACGGCGTGCGCTGGGCGCGCGACCTCGGCAAGGACGACTACAACCTGCCCGGCTACTGGGACAAGAAGGAGGGCGGCCGCCGCTGGAGCTATTACCGCCTCGGCTCCTTCAGCCACAACCTCTTGCTGCCGGCCGGGATCCAACAGCACGCCAACGCCACAGCCCGCTTCACCGACTGGGTCGGCCTGCCGGGGAACGGCAAGCAGCCCTGGCAGCAGATCGCCACCGTGGACACGGCGGGGTTGTTCCCCGGCGTGGCCCACGCCGCGCGGCGCACGATCACCCTGCACGCCGATCGCGCGCTGGTGGTCGACGACACCATCGGCCTGATGGTCGAGCGCGGCCTGGTCTGGGGCATGAGCACCGACGCCGAGATCGAGCTGCAGGGCGACCGCGCCTGGCTGCGCCAGGATGGTCGCCGCCTCGGCGTGCGCGTGCTGCTGCCCGAGGGCGCCGCGTTCTCGACCGCGATCGCCACGCAGGCGCCGCCGCAGAAGAAGAACAAGGGCGTCCAGCGGCTCGAGCTGCGCCTTCCGCCGCAATCAGGCGAGGTGCGCGTGGTGGTCGCCTTCGACCCGGTGCGAAGTGTCTACCCGCCGCTCTCGCGCGCCTACCTGCTCGGCGAATCCCCGGCCCTGTACGACTGAACCCGCCCGATCCCTCTTCACCCATCGCGCGCCGAGACCCATGAGCCCCCACGACCCCGCCTGGTCCGACTCCACCCGCTGCATCCACGCCGGCAGCGAGCCCGCGCCCGCCCACGGCGCCGTGGTGACGCCGGTCTACCAGACCAGCACCTTCCTGCTCGACGACGAGACCTACGACGCCATCGTCGCCGGCCGCGGCCGCGAGGGTCTGATCTACTCGCGTTACGCCAACCCCTCGCAGCGCGTGGTGCAGGAGAAGATCGCCGCGCTGGAAGGCACCGAGGACGCGCTCGTCTTCAGCTCCGGCATGGCCGCCATCGCCAGCTCGGTGGCCGCCCTCACCGACGCCGGCGACCACATCCTGGCCTCCCGCGATCTCTACGGCGGCACCCAGACCCTGTTCGCCGACCACCTGCCGCGGTGGGGGAGGTCCTGCAGCTTCGTCGATCTGCGCGACGAGGCAGCGGTCGCCGCCGCGATCCGCCCCAATACCAAGCTGCTCTACGCCGAGACCCTCTCGAACCCGACCCTGCGCGTCGCCGACCTGCCCGCGCTCGGCGCCTTCGCCAAGGAGAAGGGCCTGCGCTTCGTCGTCGACGGCACCTTCGCCACCCCGCTCGGCGCCAGCCCGCTCGAGCACGGCGCCGATCTCGTCGTCCACTCGGCCTCCAAGTACCTCAACGGCCACAGCGACCTCATCGCCGGCGCCGTCGCCGGGCCCAAGGAGACCGTCGACCTCGTCTGGCCGCACCTCAAGCTGCTCGGCGGCTGCCTCGACCCGCACGGCTGCTTCCTGCTCGAGCGCGGCATCAAGACCCTGGCCGTGCGCATGCGCGCCCACGCCGAGGCGGCCCAGGCCGTCGCCGAAGCCCTCGAAGCCCACCCGCAGGTCACCGAGGTCCTCTACCCCGGCCTGCCCAGCCACCCCGACCACGCTCTGGCCCAGCAGCTGCTTCGCAACCCCGGCGGCATGGTCAGCTTCACCGTCCAAGGCGGCGACGAAGCCGCCCTGCGCCTCTGCCGCGCCGTCCGCGTCGCCAAGGAAGCCACCAGCCTCGGCGGCGTCGAGACCCTCATCAGCCTGCCCTTCAACACCAGCCACGTCGCCATGACCGCCGCCGACCGCCTCGCCGCCGGCATCGGCCCCGGCATGGTGCGGCTGTCGGTCGGCATCGAGGATCCGGCGGACCTGGTCGCCGACCTCTCGGCCGCCTTGGGTGCCAGTGGCTGAGCCGGATTGACGGATTCCCGGGAGGAGGTCTAGGGTGCCCCCGCGCCCTGTCGGCGCCCGCTCCTCTCACAACCCGTCTCTCCAGGAACCAGCCATGCGTCTCCGCTTCGCACCCCTCACCCTCCTGGCCCTCTTCGCCGCTCCGCTGCCGGCCCAGCACGACGACTTCGTCGGCACCGGCTTCCTCGGCAGCGTCTACCGCCTCGACTCTCCGACCGGCAACGCGGACCCGCTCCTCAACACCGGCTGGCAGTTCCCCGAGAGCATGACCAGCGACGGCGCCGGCAACTACTACGCGATCGCCCGGCCCGACCGCAAGCTGCTCCAGATCGATCCGCGCACCGGCTACGCCACCGTGCTGCACGACCTGCAGATCGGCGCCCAGGCCATCGCCCACGCTGGCGGCAACACGCTCTACCTGATGAAGCGCGGCCCCTGGGGCTCGACCGACCAGTTCTACACCCTCGACCTCTCCACCGGAGCCGAGACCTTCATCGGCTGGACCAACCACGTCTGGGTCGAAGGCCTCGCCCTGGCTTCCAACGGCGTGCTCTACGCCTGGGATTCCAGCGACGGCCTCTGCACCGTCGACATCGCCACCGGCGCCACCACCGACCTCTTCCCCGGGGCCGGGGGTCTCTTCGGCATCTACGGCCTGGCCTTCACGCCCAACGGCGACCTCTACGGCTCTGGCGACGCGCTCTACTCGATCGACCTCGCCACCGGCCTCTACACCCAGATCGGTCCGACCTGGCCTTACGGCATCCGCGGCCTGGCCTACTACGACTCGACGCCCAACGACTGCCTGCTCCTCGAGTCCACTCCGATGGTCGCCGGCGCTCCCGTCACCTTCACGGTGAGCGGTGTCCCCGACGGATCCGAGGTCGGCATCGCCTACAGCTTCCAGGGCGGCACCACCGCCCTCACCGGCCAAGCCGGCTACTGCGCCACCCTCGGCCTCGGCAACCTCACCATCCAGAGCCTGCTCGGCTCCGGCCTCATCCAAGCCGGAAGCTACCAGCTCACCCTCAACATCCCCGCCAGCGCCCGCGGTCGCCTCGTCCTCCTCCAAGCAGCCCAACGCGGGACCTGCCCCGGGGAGTGCGTGTCGAACGTTCTGGCGGAGGTGGTGCAGTAGGGGTGGGGACGGCCGGGCCGGCCTCGCGGCCTTCACAGCTGCCGCGGGTCGCGCAGCGCGCGCGAAGCGCGCGCTGCGCTCAGCGGC
>CAZXTO010000025.1:0-17861 GCA_964643675.1 uncultured Planctomycetales bacterium | reverse complement strand
CTGGTGGTGGACGGGGGCGGCGTGATCCGCGGCCTCGACGCCGACCCGGACTACACGATCCGGCCCGAGCCGGAGAGCTCGGTCGAGCTGCTCCGGACCCTGGCCTAGGCGCCGGCGCCCGGGCGCCGTGCCGGCGCGCGCGCCGCTAGGGCGTGACGCTGTTCTTCGCGCCCGGGGTGCCGCCGGTGCCGAGGCTGGCGCTCCAGTTCACGCCGAGCGCGTTGTCGAGGTGGGGCTGGTTCAGCTCCAGGCTGGGTCCGTTGCCGTCGGGCTCGGTCGGCCAGGGCGCAGCGTCGTCGTAGAGCACCTCGTCGAACAGGCTGCCGTCGGGCTGGCGCAGCTGCAGCAGCTCGCCGGAGCCCTTGAAGCTGAAGCCGAGGTCGCCGATGGCGTTGCTCACCGACGGGAACAGGGCCTGGAAGGCGGCCAGGTCGGAGCACAGCACCAGGTAGCCGCGCGGCGGTACCACCGTGCCGGCCGGGATGGTGTAGGCCGCGGCCTCGTCGTGGAAGCTCCAGTTCGACAGGTCGAGCGGCGCGTCGGAGTGGTTGTGCAGCTCGACCCAGTCCCCCGGATCGAAGCTGGCGGCCGAGTTGTAGTTGATCTCGTTGATCACCGCCGCGGCCCCGCCGGGTTGGAAGTTGGCGGTCAGGCTGTAATCGCCGGCGGGGTCGATCTCGACCGCGGCGGTGGCCGGCAGCAGCGGATCGGACCAGTCGACGAAGGCGTAGCCGAGCGCGGGCACGGCCTCGAGCTCGACCGGCACGCCGAGGAAGTAGCGGCCGCTCCAGGGCTCGCCGACCGCGATCTCGCGCAGGCGGATCGTGCCCGCGCCGGGCGGGGAGACCGCCAGGTCGAGCTGGTACTCGCCGGCCAGCCCGAACTTCTGCGCGATGTGGTCGCGGGCGTACTGCGGGCGCTGCTCGAGGAAATCCTTGATCTCGAGCAGGTTGCTGCGCCAGGTGTTCATGTTGCCGTTCCAGCGGCTCATGTGCATGCCCATCTCGGGCTGCATCTGGGTCGCGATCGCGGTCGCCACCGGCAGGGTCTCCGAGGGCAGGAAGCGCGTGTTGAGCAGGTCGGCGTAGCGGTTGATGAAGTCGCGCTTGAACAGCGGGCTCTCGAGCAGCTCGCGCAGCAGCAGGGTGGCCCACTGGGGGTTGAAGAGGCCGCCGTTGGCCGCGGTGGCGTGGTTGAGGGTGTTGTGGTGGGGCGGGTTCTCCAGCCCGAGGCCGAAGTCGGTGTCGTACAGGATCCAGCGCCAGCGGCCGTCCGGGGTGCGCGGGCGCCAGTACTTGATGTTGTTGCCGGGCCAGTCCGTGTTGGCGATGAAGATCTGGACCGCGTTGTAGCGGGCGAAATTCTCGGTGTCCATCAGGGTCTGGACGTGGCGGAAGTTCGCCTCCACCGAGAGGTCGTTGGCCTTCACGTAGTCGACCAGCGCCTGGTAGTGGAGCTTGTCGCCGTTGACGACCTCCTTGTTCAGCGCCAGCAGGTCGATGTTGTCCGGGTCGATGCCGTGGTGGGTCTCGAGGTAGTAGCGGTCGTGCCGCTCGCGGATGTTCTGGATGCCCCAGTACTGCCCGTTGAGCAGCACCAGCGCCGGGCTGAAGTCCATCAGCTCCAGGTCCAGGCCCTCCATGATCGTGTGCACTACGCCGTCGCGCAGGTTGGCCTCGGTCCAGTCGTTGCCGGCGTTGCGCAGGATGAAGCGGCGGAAGGAGTCCGGCGCCCCGGGGCCGAAGAAGGGGTAGTCGACCGTCTCGAGGCCGTAGCCCTCGCGCGCCAGGATGCGCAGGCTCTTCTGCGGGAAGGTGCGCGAGAAGCCGCCGTGGATCTTCATGCCGGCGTCGAAGGAGAGCGGCACGCTGCCGTTCGGCTCGAACATCTCGACGTGGACCGGGCGCTCCCAGTCCTTGAAGTGGTTGCCGTTGAAGATGCCCCCGTGATAGATGCCGATCACCGGATCCCACAGGTTGGCCGGCTCGGTCACCAGGGAGAAGACCGGCACCGTGGCGCTGACGCCCTGCACGTAGGTGCCGGTGGCGACGTCGCTGGGCCAGCGGTTGCTCTCGAAGGCGCGCGCGCGCAGCACTGACAGCGGGCCGCTGAGCTGGATCGGCCCGGTGTAGAGCGGGTCCGAGGGCATCGGCTCGCGCGCGTCGAGGGTGTAGTGGATCGACGCCGTCGGCGAGGGGTGGCTGAGGCTCACCGCCACCGCCCCGGCCGACCAGCCGCCGGGGGGCGTCATCGTCACCGGGTCGGCGTAGGCGCGGTAGGCCTCGGTGGTGTTCGGCCCCAGCGGCGTCGGCTGCCGGAAGTAGTACAGCTCGGGGCCGCCGCTGGCGTGGCGCCCGCGCGAGTGGTCGACCTTCATCGGCCCGGTGTCGATCGAGTCGAGCAGGTTGCCGGCCGCGTCGGTCAGCAGCAGCGGCTCGCCGCCGGCGCTGAGCTTGAAGTCGGTGTGGAGGATGGTGCGCGGGAACAGCAGCTCCGGCGGGTGGCCGCCGCCGCTCGGGCTGGGCACCGAGCTGCCGAGGCTGAGGAAGGGGATCAGGCTCAGGTCGTCGTCGGTGAGCCGGCGGTTGTGCCCTTGCAGCGCCAGCACGTTGGTGCCGACCTGGAGCAGGCCGGTCAGCGCGGGCGCCGAGGCGGCCTCGAGGTCCCTGCCGCGGTAGAGCTCGGCCTCGTGGTGGCTGTCGGCGGTGGCGTCGAAGGCCGGGTGGTCGCCGGGCGCGCCGATGTTCTCGCGCGCGACCTCGACCCCGTTGAGGAAGGCCACGTAGGCGTCGTCGTAGTCGACGTGCAGGTAGGCTTGCACGGTGGCGTCGAGCTCGGCCTGGCTGAGCTGGAACTCGTGGCGCAGGTACACGGTCGGCGCCGTGACCACGGTGGCGTCGTCGTTGTCGCCGTAGCCGAAGCCGCTCGGGCCGGTCGCCCAGCCGCTGTCGTCGAAGCCGGGCAGCTCCCAGCCCGCCGGCGGCTCGACGCTGCCTTCGAAGTAGCGGTAGCCGGCGCCGAGGTCGACCACGGTGGTGTGCTCGTTGACGTAGAGGCTGCGGTCCTTGCCGGAGGCGAACACCACCAGCCGCTCCTGCGGCTGCAGCACCAGGCTCGGGAAGCGCCAGCGGAAGGGCTCGAGCGGGTCGTCGCTGAGGCCGTAGCCGCTGAGGTCCACCGCCGCCGGGCCCAGGTTGGCGAGCTCGATCCAGTCGGAGGTGTCGCGGTCCTCGTCCTCCAGCCCGTCGATGTTGGAGGAGACGAATTCGTTGATGACGATCTGCGCCGAGGCGGCGGGGGCCGCGGCGGCCGAAGCCAGCAGGACGAGCGGGAGCCAGGAGGGGCGGAACAGCATGGCGAGCGAGGTCGGACCAGGCGGCGGAGATGCCGCGGTCGAAGCTCCAGATTAACACGGGAGCGCGACCGGGCCGGGCGCGGGGCCGCGGACCTGCATCGGCAAAAAGGGCCACCGAATGGACCAGAAGCGGTGGTTTTGGACGCTCCTCGTGGCGCGGCATCGGCGCGAAGATGGCGCGCAGGGTCGGAGGCCTTCAAGGTGGACCCTCCGCCATGCCGCTGCTTCCCCGCCCCGCGCTCCCTCGCCTCTGCTCCCTCGGCCTCCTCCTGGCTCTGTGCTCGGCACCCTCCACCTCCGCCTGTTCGGGCGCCGACGACCCCTTCTCCTCGCTGTCCGCCGCCGAGGCGCCGGCCGAGCTCGAGGCCTTGCTGGCTTCGGCCGCGGCGGGCGATCTGCCGGTCCTGAACGCCGGCCTGCTGGCCAACCCGGCCTGGGTGACCGCCGCCGATGACGGCGGCATGACCGCGCTCCACCTCGCCGCCCGCGAGGGGCGGACCGACGCGGTGCGCTTGCTCCTCGCGCGCGGCGCCGCGCTCGAAGCCGGCAACCGCCTCGGTTGGACCCCGCTCATGTTCGCCGCCCGCGACGGCCACACCGGAGCCTTGCAGGTCCTGCTCGAGGCCGGCGCGGATCCTGACGCCGGACCGGGAGCGCGGCCGATCCACCTCCTGGCGCGCAAGGGCTTCCTCGAGGCCGCCGGCGCGCTGGCCGAGGCCGGCGCCGACCTCGCCGTCGCCGACGGCGGCGGGGTGCAGGCCCTGTTCTTCGCCGCCACCAACGGCCACGTCGAGATGACCTCCTGGCTGTTGGAGCGTGGCCTGGCCGCCGGGCACGCCGACCTCGGCGGCGCCACCGCTCTGCACGGGGCCGCCTTCGACGGGCAGCTCGAGACCATGGAGCTCCTGCTCGCGGCCGGCGCGCCGGTCGATCACGGCAACGAGGACGGCGAGACGCCGCTCCACTACGCCGCCCAGAGGAGCCAGGTGGAGGCCGTGCGCCTGCTGCTCGAGGCCGGCGCCGACCCCGCCCTCGCCGATCAGTACGGCGGCACCGCGCTCGACGCGGCCCGGAGCGGCGGCAAGGACGGCGATCTGCCGCCGGAGCTGCTCGAGCTGCTCGGGGCCGCCTCCGCGGCCGGCGACTGAGCCGGCCGTCCTGCTCCTCCCTTCCGCCAGCGGCTCGCCCTGCAAGCAGCCGGATCCGGTGCTAGCCTGGATGCACCCCTGGCCATTCCCCTCGATCCCCGGAACCCATGTCCCTGATCGCCACTCTGTGCCTCTCCAGCACCGCGCTGCTCGCTCCGCCCCAGGACGACGCGCTCCCCACCGGCTTGCAACTCCGCGAGGTCCCCGTCGGCAGCGAGCTGGTCTACCTCGACGCCGCCGGCGCCTCCAAGACCCTCCGTCGCAGCGCCGACTCGATCCTGAATCCGGAGCTGACCCGCTTCGGCGCCACCGCGGCTGCCACCTGGACCGAGGTCGACGCCGCCGGCGAAGCGACCGCCTGGTACCGCATCTCGCTCGACGGCGGCCTGCGCTTCAGCCGCGCGCGCCAGACCGACTACGCGCTGCGCCTGAACTACCAGGACTTCGACCCGCTGGCCGACGGCGAGCCGGTGATCCCGGCCGCGCTGCAGGCCCCGGCCGGCAACGAGCTGTTCGTGGTGCAGTACCTCACCCAGGGCCTCGAGGAGTGGCGCGAGGCGATCCGCGAGCTCGGCGCGCGGGACCACCGCTTCCTGCCCATGCACGCCAACATCTGGCGGATGGACGCGCAGACCGCCGCCGCGGTCGCCGAGCTGCCCTTCGTGCGCTGGGTGGGCGAGTTCCACCCGGCCTACAAGGTCGAGCCGGCGCTGCTGGCCACCATGCTCAACGAGCAGCTGCCCGCCGCCCGCTACCGCGTCGTGGTCGGCGAGTGGGGCCCGGTCGAGAAGGCGGTGCTCGCCGCCCACGTCGAGGCCCTCGGCGGCACCGTCGAGTTCATGATCGACGAGGGCTATGTGCTCGAGGCCACCTTGAGCGAGGCCCAGCTGCTCGACGTGCTGCGCCAGCCCGAGGTGCTCGGCGTCGACCGCTGGAGCGAACCCGAGGACGACATGGACATCGTCCGCAACCTGATGGGGGGCGACTACGTCGAGGGCCTGACCGGCTTCGACGGCACCGGCGTGCGCGCCGAGGTGATGGACAGCGGCTTCGACGGCGGCCGGCCGGAGTGGCGCCACACGCCGCTGAACCACGGCGGCTACAACAGCAGCTCCCACGGCACCTCGACCTACAGCATCAACTTCGCCGACACCACCGGCAACGCCCGCGGCATGGCGCGCGACGCCCAGGGCATCATGGCCGACTACGGCAGCTACGGCGGCAACCGCTACGCCCACACCGCCCAGCTCAACGCCTCGCCCTACTTCGCGGTCTACCAGAGCAACAGCTGGGGCAGCTCGCGCACCACGACCTACACCTCGGTGTCGCAGGAGATGGATGACATCATCTTCCTCAACGACATCGTGATCACGCAGTCACAGTCGAACGCCGGCAACCAGGACTCGCGGCCGCAGGCCTGGGCCAAGAACATCGTCGCGGTGGGCGGCATCCGCCACTACAACAACACCAACAACGGCGACGACTCCTGGGGCGGCGGCGCCTCGACCGGGCCGGCCGCCGACGGCCGGGTGAAGCCCGACATCTCGGCCTTCTACGACTCGATCACCACCGTCAACAACAGCAGCTTCAGCGGCACCTCGGCGGCCTCGCCGATCGTCGCCGGCCACTTCGCGGTGTTCTTCGAGATGTGGCACAACGGCCTGTTCGGCAACACGCCTGGCGCGACCGTCTTCGACAGCCGCCCGCACTCGACCACCTCGCGGGCGATCATGATCAACTCGGCCTGGCAGTGGCCCTACAACCAGAACGACATCACCCGCTTCCGCCAGGGCTGGGGTCGCCCCGACCTGCGCTACATGTACGACGAGGCCGGCAGCATGTTCTGGGTCGACGAGACCGACGTGCTGACCAACCTCAGCTCGAAGAGCTACACCGTCGACGTCAGCGCCGGCACCCCGGAGCTCCGCGCGACGATGGTCTACCTCGACCGGGCCGGCACCACCAGCTCGAGCCTGCACCGGATCAACGACCTGTCGCTGAAGGTGACCAGCCCCGGCGGCACGGTCTACTGGGGCAACAACGGCCTGACCTCGGGCAACTACAACGTCTCCAGCGCCGGCGGCAGCTCGAACACCAAGGACGTGATCGAGCAGGTGATCCTGCAGAACCCGCAGGCCGGCACCTGGACCGTCGAGGTCTACGCCGACGAGGTCAACCAGGACACCCACACCGAGACCGGCGCGGTGGACGCCGACTTCGCCCTGGTGGTCAGCGGCGTCGACGGCGGCGGCAGCGGCGGCTTCTCGCTCGCGATCCAGAGCGGCAGCTGCCCCGGCACCATGACCTTCGCCGTCAGCGGCGAGACGCCGGGCGGCCAGGTCGCCTGGGTCTACGGCCAGCCGGGCAGCTACACCCACGCCGGCGGCACCTGCAACGGCGCCCAGTTCGCGATCTCGAACCCGACCCTGCACGCGGTGGGCACGGCGACGAGCATGACCGTGAGCGTGCCGGCCGGGGCCTGCGGCTCGATCCGGCTGCAGTGCCTGGACATCTCGACCTGCGCGGTCAGCAACCCGATCGACCTCTAGGCCGACCGGCGACTCCCCGGCCCCGGCCGCCCACGGGCGGCCGGGGCCGCTCCTTTGCGGGCTTCGCGTCCGCCTCCTCCGGACTGGCGTCGCCGCCGAACCGGGGTAGATTGGAGCCACTCCCCAGCGCGGCCCGGGGCGCCGCGCCCCCCGAGAGGGGCGCACCCGCGACCGCCGGGAGCGAGGACCCCGTGCGCGAACCCCGCTTGCTCCTTCCCCCGGCCGCCCTCTCCGGTCTCCTGCTCCTCCTGCTCGGCGCCGCCTGTCAGCGCCCGACCGCCGCCGACCCGGTGGAGGAGGCGGAGCCGGCACCCGAGGCACCGGTGTTTGACACGGTGTCTGACACCGAATCGGACTCCGAGGTCGTGGTGTCGGCCACCGAGCCGTCTCCGCCGGCCGAGCATCCGGAGGTCGTGGCGGTCCGTCAACGCATCGAGGTGCTCCGGATCGGCGTGGAAACGCTGGACGACGCCGGCCTCGCGGACGGGGCCGAGCGGCTCGAGGAGGCGATCGTCGCGCGCGAGATGCGCATCGAGCGCAGGCGCGACCAAGAGGCGCGCGAGGCCTACCAGCGCGCCCCGGATCGCAGCCAGCTCGCGGAGTGGCTGCAGGTGGCGGCGCAGGTCGCCGCGGACCAGGGGGAGGTGGCGGACGCGGCCGCCCTGGCCGAGCTCTCCCGCACCTATCAGGAGCAGGGGCGGCGGCGACCGGCGCCGGACCCCGAACCCGTCGCCCTCGAGCTCGACTCCCTGGCGACCCGGATCGAGATCCTGCGCTACGCCCGCGACGCCTTCGCCGAGGTCGGCGATCGCCACGTCGTGGACGTGCTCGAGGGCGCGGTCCATTGGGGCGAGCTCGCCCTGGAGGGCGCCGATCCCGCGGCCCTGGGTGAGGCGGCGGCGGCGGTGCCGTCCAAGCCGATCCTGATCGAGTGCCTGGCCTGGTCCTCCCAGCAGTACGCCGAGTGGAACCGGTCCGAGCGCGCGGAGGCCTGCCGGCAGCTCGCCGACTACTACGCCGCCCAGCTCGGCGGTGACGAGGGCGCCGAGGCGCAGGATGAGGAGCGGGAGCCGGAGGCGGGGATCGAGGAGCTCGACCGCCGCATCGAGATCCTTGGCTACGCCCTCGACGCCTTCCGGCGCTCCGGCGACGGGGAGGCCGCCGCGGCGATCGGCCGCTTCCACCACCTGGCCGAGCTCCAGCGGGCCGGCCGCCCCGACCCCACGGTGGCCGAGGGCCTGACCATGGGCATGGTGATCGAGCTGCTGCAGGCCGCCGGCGGCCTCTACGCCGACTGGGGCTGGGAGGGCCGCGCCGGCGCCTGCCACGAGCTGGCCGAGTACTACGCCGCGCGGGAGCGCGAGCGCGCCCACGAACGGGACGGAGGCGAAGTGCGCGGCGCTGACCACGAAGCGCGCCCCCTCGATCTGCGCGAGCGCGTCGACCGGCTGGAGGTGCTGCGTCTGGTCCGGGCGGCCTACGCCGAGGCCGGGGCGGATCGGGCGCGGGACCTCGCCGAGCGAGCCTTGCACCTCGGGGAGCTCGAGCAGGTCGGCGCGCCGGCCGAAGACCGCGCCGCCGCCGCCGAGGGCCTGAACACCCAGCGGCTGATCCGCCTGTCCCGCGGCGCCGCCGGGCTCTACCAGGAGTGGGGGATCGCCGACCGGGCGCGGGCCTGCGCGGCCCTGGGCGACTACTACGCCCAGCGCGCGGCCCCCGCAGCCGCGCCGGAGGCCGGGCCCTCGAAGCGGGTGCAGGAGCTACGCGAGCAACTCCGCCGGGTCCGCGCCCTGCAGGAGGCCGCCGCGCGCACCGAGGCGCGGATCCTCGAGCTGCTCGAGCAGACCCAGGTCCGGCGCCGCTAGGCGAAGGGGCCGCCTTCCAGCCTGCCGGTGGCGTCGCCGAAGCTCTCGGCCGGCACGCCGAGGGCGTCGAGCATGCTCAGGTAGAGGTTGGAGAGCGGGGTCTCCTCGGTCCAACGGGTGTAGCGGCCGTGCTTCAGCCCCATGCGCTCGCCGCCGGCCAGCACCAGCGGGTAGTTGCGGGCGTTGTGGGTGGTGCTGCAGCAGCTGCCGTAGAGCACCTGGGTGGTGTCCAGCAGCGGGCCGTGCTCGTCCTCGACCGCGCTCATGCGCTCGAGGAAGTAGGCGAACTGCTCGGCGGTCCAGCGGTCGAAGGTACCCCACTCGGTCCAGTGGCCCTCGTGGCCGTCGTGGCTGATCGTGTGGTGGCCGCGGTTGATGCCGCAGGCGAGCTTGGGGTAGTTGTCGCCGAAGCCCATGCCGTCCTCGCGGCCGAGCATGTAGCTCATGACGCGGGTCAGGTCGAGCTGGAAGCCGAGCACCATCAAGTCGTACATGGTGCGCACGCAGGCCTGCGGGTCGACGGTCTGCTGCGCGCCCAGGTCGAGGTGGCTGGCGTCGAAGTCCGGCAGCGGCACGTTCAGCCACTGCTCGTTGCGCTGGACCTGCTCCTCGACCTCGCTCAGGGACTCCAGGTACTCCTCGAGCTTGTGGCGGTCGCGCTCGCCCAGGCGCCGGCGCAGGGCGGCGCCGTCCTCCTGGACCAGGTCGACGATCTTCTGCTTCTCGGCCAGGCTGCGCTTGCGTTCGGCGGTGGTGTCGCCGCCGCCGAGGGCGAAGTAGCGCTCGAAGATGCGCCGGTGCACGTGCTCCGACGGGATCGGCTTGCCGCTGCCGTCGAAGGACAGGGTGGAGACGCGCGACTTGTAGCCCACGCCGCCGTCGGCCGAGAAGCTGAAGCTCGGGTAGCGGGTGTGCTGCTTGAGCGCGCGCGCGGCGACCTGGTCGAGCGAGATCGAGTTCTTGTACTCGCCGCCGCGCAGGTCGCCGGCGGTCAGCCAGGTGTCGCCGGCCAGGTGGCCGAGCAGCTCGCGGCTCTTCGGGTGGCTGAGGCCGCCGAGCACCGACAGCCGGGCGCGGTGCGGCTCGAGCGATTCGAGCACCTTGGTGAAGCGGTAGTCGGCGCCCTCGCCGTCGGGGAACCAGCGCCACTGCCGGTACTGCTCGTCCCCGGCCGGCGGCAGGCTGCAGCCGTTCGGGAAGTAGACGAAGGCCAGGCGGCGAGGCGCCTCGCCGGCGGGCCCGGGGGCGGGCAGCGCGCGGCCCATGGCTTCCAGCCACGGCAGGGCGACGGCGACGCCGGCCCCGCGCAGGAAGCTGCGGCGGTCGAGCATCCAGGACTTGCGGCTCATCGGGTGGTGGCTCCGGAGGCGGGGGAGTGGGCGGCGTCGCCGCCGAGGAAGGACGGACTCGAGACCACGCCGTGGATCACGGCGCGGGTGCGGTACCCCTCCGATCGTACTCGATCGAAGATCTGCCGCAGCTCGCCCTGGTCGCGCCAGTCGAGCTCGCGGCCGAGGGCGTAGGCGTAGAGGTGGTCGATCAGCGAGCGCGCGACGGCGTCGCCGGCGTCCTCGCGGAGCCAGCGCTTGAGGCCGTCCAGGCCCTCGACCGGCGTGCCGTCGGGCAGCACCGAGCTGGCGTCGACCGGACGGCCCTTGCGCTCGGTCTGGAGGATGCCGCCGGCGTCGAAGGCCTCGAAGGCGAAGCCGTAGGCGTCGAAGCCGGCGTGGCAGTCGAAGCAGGACGGCTTGTCGCGGTGGGCCTCGATCTGCTCCTTGAGCGTCATCTGGTCGAAGCCGGGGATGCCGGGATCGAGGTCGGGCACGTTCGGCGGCGGCGGCACCGGCGGCGCGCCGAGGATCTTGCGCTTGATCCACACCGCGCGCTTGATCGGGTGCGGCTCGAGGCCGTTGGAGTGGCCGGCCAGGAAGGAGCCCTGCGAGAGCAGGCCGCCGCGCTGCAGCTCCGGCCGCAGCGGCACCGCGCGGAAGTGGGTGCCGCGCACCCCCTCGACGCCGTAGTACTCGGCCAGGTTCTGGTTGAGCATGGCGAAGTCGGAGTCGATCAAGGTGTGCAGCGGCAGGTCGCGCGCCACCACCTCGTGCACGAAGCGCTCGGTCTCCTCGGCCATGTCGGCCTTCACGAAGCGGGTGAAGGCCGGGTAGGCGTTCGCGTCGAGGCTCATGCCGGAGAAGCGGTCCATGCGCAGCCACTCGCGGGCGAACTGGGCGCTGAAGCGGCGCGCGCGCGGGTCCTCGAGCAGGCGGTCGGTCTGCGCCGCGAGCTGCGGGCGCAGCTGACCGGCTTCGGCCAGGGCGAGCAGCTCGGCGTCGGGCGGCGAGTTCCACAGGAAGTAGGCCAGGCGCGTGGCCAGGGCGAAGTCGGCCAGGCGCGGGTCGGCCGCTCCTCCCTCCTCCGCGTCGGCCTCGGGCTCGACCAGGAACAGGAAGTTCGGCGAGCACAGCACCGCCACCAGGACCTCGCGGATGCTGGTCTCGAAGTCGGCGTGGTCGCCGCGGATGGCGCGCCAGAAGCCCAGGTAGCGGTCCAGCTCGGCCGCGCCCAAGGGGCGGCGGAAGGCGCGCGCGGCGAAGCGCTCGACCACCTCACGGGCGTAGGCGGCCTCGTCGTCGCGCGCGGCCGAATCGAACAGGATCCGGGTGCGAGACTCCGGCGGCCACACCGAGTGGTAGGGCGCGGCGACCTCGATCGCCTCGATCAGCAGCGGCGAGCCGGCCTGGTCGCGCGCCTTGGCCAGGTGGTCGTTCCAGAGGCCGAGCACCAGGATGCCCGACAGAATCTCGGTGTCGCCGGTCTCGGGCTCCGGGATCGGCAGGTCCTCCAGCCGGCCGCGGAAGCGATAGCTGCCCGGCGACCCGAGCGCGGCCTCGACCGG
Source organism: uncultured Planctomycetales bacterium (assembly GCA_964643675.1). GTDB lineage: Bacteria > Planctomycetota > UBA1135 > UBA1135 > UBA1135 > J029. The sequence goes on along the minus strand of CAZXTO010000025.1, from coordinate 6,048 downwards.
CTGCGAGCGGTCGAAGCCGAGGTAGTCCATGCCGTCGTCGGTGCGGGTGCCGGCGTAGACCCGCAGCGCGGGGGTGTCCTCCTCGGCCAGCTCGGCGGCGGCGGCCTCGAGCCGCGCGACCAACGGGTGATCGTCCGGCAGCGGGGTCACGACCAGGTGGCTGAAGCCGGTGAAGAAGCGCCCGCCGAGCTTCAGCTCGTGACGGCCGGCGTTCAGGTAGCCGGCCCCGAGCGCGGGCGCGGCGAAGCCGGCGGCGAGCGCGGCCTCGGTGGCCAGCGGGCGCAGGTCGAGGCGCATGTCGCGGATCGAGAAGCGCACCGAGCCCATGGCGTCGGCCGGCAGCGCCGGGTGGACCAGGTCGAACTGGAAATAGCCTCCCTCCGGGAGCTCCAGCGCGAGCCGGGCCTCGGCCGGCTCCGGCACCTGGTCGGGAACGAGGAAGCCGCCTTCGAAGCGCAGGTTGCTGCGCTGGTCGCTGCGCTCCGCTTCGAGCAGGCGGGCGTCGGCCGGCGCGTCGATGCGGAAGGGGCGCGGGCCGGCCAGGCTGCCGTCGTAGCTCACGCGGTGGTAGCTGCCGAAGCCGCCCTGGTCATTGACGATCTTCAGCAGCAGCTGGTTGCGGCCCGGACGCAGGCGCAGCGAGAGCTGGTCCTGGTCGGCGGCGAGGCCGCGCTGCACGTCGCGCGTGAGCACCGGCTCGCCGTTCAGCCACGCCCACAAGGCGTCGTCGCTGCCCAGGCTCAGCTCCAGGGTGCGCGCGCTGGGCGCGTCGATCTCCTGCGCCAGCCACACCAGGCCGACCTCGCCGGGGTAGTGGGTCAGCTCGCCGTCGCCGCCCTGCGCCGGCCGCCAGGGCGTGCCGTCGCCGAGGGGCTGGGCGAAGTCGAGCGCGGCCGTCGGGTCGAGCAGGGTCGAGGCCCGCGCGGCGGCGCCGCTGGGGGTCTGGATCGGTCCGGCCTGCTTCCAGGGGTGGAAGACGGTGGCCTCGGTGGCGCCTTCGGCAGCGTCCGCGCCGCCGTCGGCTTCGGCTAGCGCCTCGAGCCGCACCCGCGGGCGCGGCTGTTCCAGGTCCACCAGCAGCTCCTTGCGCTGCTTCACCAGGTAGCCGCGCGACGCGGTCACCTCCATCAGCAGCTCGCCGCGCTCGGGGAAGCAGCGCTGCAGCTCGAGCTTCAGGTTCGGCGACGGGCCCTGCCAGGAGCCGGGCGCCACCTCCTTGTGCGGCAGCGCCGAGTAGAGGATCAGCCCCTCGGGCACGACGTGGAAGCGGTCGCTCGAGCTCCCGCGCAGACCGACGCTGATGCGCCGCTGGAGCGCGTCCAGCGCGGCCCGCTCCCGCGCGTCGGCCGGTCGCCGCGGCGCGCCGCTCTCGTCGAGGACCTCGACCCGGAAGTCCTGGGTCGAGAGCGGCACCGACTGGTAGCCGCCGGTGGTGCCGGCGACCTGCCCGGCGCCGACGCCCTGGCCGAAGCGCACCCGGTAACGCGTGGTGGCCGGCTTCGGGCCCAGGGCCAGAGCCTGGTCGAGGGCGTCGCGGGCGATGCTCTGGTAGGACTCCAGGTGGAGCGCCGAGGCCTCGAGCGCCGCGCCGTCGTTGCGGAAGCCGCGGTCGGAGACGGCGTCGTCGGGCAGCACGCTGCCGAAGTCCATCCGGATCCCGAGCAGCTCCTGCAGCGTCAGGCTGTACTGTTGCTTGTTGAGTCGACGCAGCTCCCCGCGGGCCTCGGCCGGCCGGCGCTGCGCGGCTGCGATCAGGGAGACCTCGATCCAGCCCTCGAGCAGCGCGCGCTCCTCCGGTGCGGGCTTCCACTTGCCGCGCGGCATGTCGCCGAGGCGGAGCAGGTCGAGCGCCTGCTTCCAGGTGGCGGCGTCCGGGCCGGCCGCCATGTCCGGGTCGAGCAGGTCGACGCGCAGATCGGCCTTCTGCTTGTCCTCGCCGTGGCAGGAGACGCAGTACTCGTCGAGCAGCGGCCAGATGTCGGCGTCGTAGTCGAGCGGAGCCGGGTCCTGGGCAGGGGCCGGATCCGGCAGGGCGAGGAGCGGGACGGACCAGGCCGCGGTGCACAGCAGCAGGCCGGTGGCGGGGAGGAGGCGGACCAAGGGTGGCGCGGGGGTGGGGGACTCGGCCCCTTCGCAGCGAGCAGGCGAGGGCCAGGGCGCAAACTACCACGACAGGGAGCAGCAGGTGGCGGGGAGGAGGCCGCTTTCTGGAGGCGGCGCCCGTTGGCCGCCGGATCTCTTCGCCGGTCGCTCTTGATTCTCGAAAATGGCCGCTCCGGGCTGCTTGGGGGGCGTTTTCGCGGCCCTCGGAGCCGAGCGATCCCCAGCCGTGGACGCGGCTTCGAGAATGCCCTTGAAGAAACGACCGGTCGTGCTATTCTTTCCCCGTGAGCAAGGGCGACGACACCCGCCAGGCCATCCTGGCCGAGGCCCTGGACCTGACCTCCGAGGTCGGGCTGGAGGGGCTGACGATCGGTGTCCTGGCCAAGCTCGTCGGCATGTCGAAGAGCGGGCTCTACGCCCACTTCTCCTCCAAGGAGGAGCTCCAGGTCCAGGTGCTGCAAGCCGCCGCCGAGCTGTTCCGCGAACAGGTCTTCGAACCCGCCCGCCAGCGGCCGCGCGGATTGCCGCGCATCCATGCCCTGTTCGACCTGTGGCTGGACTGGTCCGCCACCGTTTTGCGCGGCGGCTGCCCCTTCATCGCCGCCTCGACCGAATTCGATGATCGGCCCGGCCCGGTCCGCGAAGCCCTGGTCGAGCACCTCGAAACCGTCACCTCGATGATGGCGCGCGCCGCCGCGATCGCGGTGGAGGAGGGCCACTTCCGGCGCGACACCGACCCCGCGCTGTTCGCCTTCGAGGTCTGGGGAGTCCTGCTCTCCGCCCATCACGGCCACCGCCTGATGGGCAAGCGTGACGCGCGCGAGCACGCGCGCCGCGCCTTCCAACGCATCTTGGAGGCCGCCCAAGCGCCTCCGCAACCCACTGCTCCCGCACGATCATGACCACTCCGCCCCGCTCCCTCTGGATCCGCGCGCTCGACCTCCTCGTCCCGGCGTTGCGGGAACTGCCGGAGAGCATCGCCTGGCCCGAGGCCGAAGCCGACCTGGATCACGGGCGACCGCTGCTTCCGCCCGAGGAACGGGTCGCGGCGCCTTCCGTCGCCACCAGGGATGCCCGCCGCTGCGAACACTGCGGCAGCCAGCTCATGCCGGCCGCGCTTCCGGCCTGAGCTTCGCTCGAGGCGAGGGAGCTTGCGCTCCTTCCGGTCATGGGTAGCGTAGGAGCGACCACGCGCCCAGGAGGGACCATGGACTGGAACCGCATGCCTTCGGCCGTTCTCGGCCTCGCCGCTGCCGCCTTCCCGCTCCTCCCCTTGCCAGCTCAACAGGTCGGCGGGGCCGGGGAGCTGCTGTATCGCATCGATGGCGACCCTTGGAACGAGGAGCTCGGCCACAGCCTCGCGGCGGCCGGAGACGTCGACGGGGACGGTTTGCCGGACTGGATCGGCGGGGCTCCCCATGCCGGCCAGGGCTTGCCCCGCGGTGCCGGAACCGCCTACGTCTACTCCGGCTTGGATGGCCGCCTGATCGGGAAGTTCGACGGTGCGGCAGAGAACGACAACTTCGGTTGGTCGGTGGACGGTGCCGGCGATCTCGACGGGGACGGTCACGCCGAGTTGATCATCGGCGCCTGGCGCGCCGACCCCGGCGGCCTGGTCGACGCCGGTTCCGCCTACGTGTACTCCGGAGCCACCGGCGCGCTGATCTGGCGTTTCGACGGAACACAGGCGGGAGACCGCTTCGGCGAGAGCGTCGCCGGCGCGGGCGACGTGGACGGCGACGGGGTGGGGGACCTGATCGTCGGAGGCAGCGAAGCCGTCCGAGGCGGCTTCGAGTTGGCCGGCCAGGCTTCGGTCTACTCCGGTGCCACCGGGCTGCGACTGTTCCACTACGAGGGCTCCGCCAGGCGCGACGCGATCGGGAAGTCGGTCTCCCCCGCTGGCGACGTGAACGGGGATGGGCGCGCCGACTTCCTGATCGGCGCTCCCCGCCGCTGGATCAACAACCAGGCTGGCTGCGGCACGGTCTTCCTCCACTCCGGCGCGGATGGCGCCCCGCTCCGGGCCTATGAGGGCGACCGCGGCGACCACCTCGGCTGGTCGGTCGCCAACGCCGGCGACATCGACGGCGACGGCGTCGATGACGCCCTGCTCGGCGCGCCCTACCGCGACACCTTCGGCGCGGGTGCCGCCGGCTCTGCCGAGGTCCGCTCCGGCGCCGACGGCAGCGTGTTGTGGCGCCACGACGCCGACGTGGGGGGGCAGTTCGGCCAGGCCGTGGCGGGGGTCGGCGACGTGGACGGCGACGGCTTGGCCGACTTCCTGATCGGCTCCCCCTGGCGCAACACCGGTCGCTGGAACGCCGGAGTCGCCCTGCTCTATTCCGGGGCCACGGGCGCGCTCTTGTGGCAGTTCGAAGGCAGGTGGCCCGACGCGGCGATGGGCCATGGCGTCGCCGGAGCGGGCGACCTGGCGGCCGACGGCCGCCTCGGCCTCCTGGTCGGAGCGAGCCACTACGACTGGTACAACGGCGCCGTCTACCTCTATCGCATCGACCCCTTCCTGCGGGTCGACGGCCGCGAGCTGTCGGCTTCGGCCGGAGCGCCGGTGGAGCTCATGGTCGACTTCCCCGACTCCGAAGCCGGCCTGGGGTTCGTCGTGCTCGCCAGTCTCGTCGGGAAAGGGCCGACCACCACCCCCTGGGGCCTGTCGATCCCGCTGACCGCCGACTCCCTGTTCGAAGCGATGCGCTTCGGCTTCGTGCCGCCGGTGCTGGTCGGTAGTCCCGGCGCGCTCGATTCCCATGGCCGGGCAGTGGCTTCCCTCCATGCGGACTCCTGGCTGGCGCCGCACCTCGGCCGCACCGTGCACTTCTGCGCCGTCTCCTTCGGCGGAAGAGCCCGAGCCAGCTCGGTGGCCCATCAGCTTCGCATCGTTCCTTGAGCAGCTCTCTTCCTTATGATGCTCCCGCCGCTGGTTGGTGCTTCACGCCGCCCTCGCATGCGGCAGCCCGCAGCTCCCCCCCGCCGTGCGCATCTGCCTGCTGACCAATCAGGACCTCGACGCCGATCCCTTCCCGGACAACGATTGGCCGTGTGATCCGCGTCCCTTCCTGCCGGACGCGGACTGGCACCTGGCGACGCTGAGCGACAAGGCGCGCGCGCCGGGGGAGGTCGCGCGCCTGTTGGAGCGGGGTTTCGACCTCTACTTCAACCTGTGCGACGGCGCCGCCGACCAGGACACGCCGGGCATCGAGGTGGTGCAGACGCTCGAGCGCGCCGGGGTGCCCTTCACCGGCGCCACCTCGCCCTACTACGAGCCCAGCCGCGAGCAGATGAAGCAGGCCTGCCGCGCGATCGGCATCGCCACCCCGGCCTACGTGCTGGCGCGGACCGAGGAGGACGTCGAGCGGGCCGCGGCCGAGCTGCGCTTCCCGTTGTTCGTGAAGCACTACAGCAGCTACGCCAGCGTCGACCTGAGTCGCCACTCGCGGGTGCGGACGCCGGCGGGGTTGCGGCGGCAGGCGCGCAAGATCATGAGCCGGCATGGCGCCGCCCTGATCGAGGAGTACATCGAGGGCACCGAGTGCACCGTGCTGGTGGCCGAGAACCCGGCCGACCCGCAGCGGCCGCTCACCTACCAGCCGATCCAGTACCGCTTCCCGCGCGGGGAGAGCTTCAAGCACGCCAAGCTGAAGTGGGTCGACTACGACGGGATGGAGTTCGCGCCGGTCGCCGATCCGGGTTTGGACGCGCGCCTGCGCGAGGAGTCGGCGCGCTTCTTCGTCGCCCTGCAGGGCGCCAGCTTCGGGCGCTGCGATCTGCGGGTGGATCGCGCCGGGGTGCCGCACATGCTCGAGATCAACCCGAACTGCGGCGTGTTCTACCCGCCGACCGATCCCGGCAGCGCCGACATCTGCCTGTCCTACGACCCGGAAGGGCACGCCGGCTTCGCGCGGCAGCTGGTGGCGGCGGCCCTGGCGCGGG
>CAZXTO010000024.1:0-18486 GCA_964643675.1 uncultured Planctomycetales bacterium | reverse complement strand
GTCGAGACCTCGGCCGAGCACCTGGCCCGGGCGCGGGAGTTCCACAAGCGCGCTGGCCTGCGCCCCGACTTCGAGTACCGGGTCGGCGACGCGGTGGCCACCCTGGAGGCCGAGGCCGGCCCCTTCGACCTGGTGGTGGTCGGCGGCGGCACCGCCGGCACCGCGGCGGCGGTCACTGCGGCGCGGCTCGGGCTGTCGGTGGCGCTGATCCAGGACCGCCCGGTGCTCGGCGGCAACTCCAGCTCCGAGGTGCGCGTGTGGCCGGAGGGGCACGTCAACCAGGAGCCGTGGCCGCGGGTCGGCGACGTGGTGATGGAGCTGATCCCCGAGCGCCGCGCCGACTCCAAGAACGCCCAGGGCGCGCACGTCTTCGACGACGAGCGCAAGCTGGCGCTGGCGCGCGCCGAACCGAAGCTCAGCCTGTTCCTGGAGACGCGCGTCAACGAGGCGGAGGTCGCCTACGGCGCCATCGTCGCCGTGACCGGGCAGGACGTGCGCACGGCCGCGCGCACCCGCTTCCTCGACCGCCTGTTCCTGGACTCGACCGGCGACGGCGCGGTCGGCTTCCTCGCCGGCGCCGACTACGAGACGACCGCCACCGGCCACATGGGCGCCAGCAACCTGTGGAACATCCAGTGTCTGTGCGAGGACGAAGACCCCCTCGCCTCGGAGCTGGAGCAGGCCGTCGCCGACGCCGCCTTCCCGCGCGTACCGTGGGCCGTCGACCTGAGCGACAAGCCCTTCCCCGGCCGCACCTGGGGCAAGAAGGAGCCGGCGCCCGAGGGCAAGGGCAAGCCAATCAGCATCGGCAATTGGTACTGGGAGAACGGCTTCGATCGCGACCCGATCGCCGACATGGAGCGCATCCGCGATCAGAACTTCCGCGCCATGTACGGCGCCTGGGACGCGATCAAGAACGTCGAGGGCCGTTACCCGGCGCACCGGCTCAACTGGGTGGCCTACATCGCCGGCAAGCGCGAGTCGCGCCGGCTGATGGGCGACGTGGTGCTGACCGCCGAGGACCTGCGCGACAACGTCTCGTGGCCCGACGGCAGCTTCCCCTGCACCTGGGGCATCGACACCCACTTCCCCGACCCGCGCTACGCCGAGGGCCACGACGGCGACGAGTTCATCGCCGACTACACCCGCGGCGAGGGCTACACCTACCAGGGCCCGTACTGGGTGCCCTATCGCTGCCTCTACAGCCGCAACATCAGCAACCTGTTCATGGCCGGCCGCAACATCAGCGTCACCCACGAGGCGCTCGGCGCGGTGCGGGTGATGAAGACCACCGGCGCCATGGGGGAGATCGTGGGGATGGCCGCAGCGCTGTGCGCGCGCAACGGCTGCACCCCGCGCCAGGTATACGAAGAGCGCCTGGAGGAGCTCCAGGCGCTCATGCGGGCGGGCGCGGGCAAGGCGGCTACAGCGCGCTGAGCAGCCAACGGCGGATCCGCGCCCCGCACTCTCGCAGGGGAACGCGCTCGCCCCAGTGCATCGGTTCGATGGCGCGCCATGCCTGCTCCAGCTCCCGCGCCCGCTCCGTCTGCTGCAACCGGAAGGCGTCGTGACCCGGCTCGAGGTCCTGGCGAAGCTCCCTCCGCTCTCTCATCTCCCGATAGAGGGGACCGGCATCCTCCGCCCAAGCGGCGCCGCCCTCCAGGGCCTGGATGATCCGCCCGGCGTCCTCGTAGTGACGCACGTAGCGGCTCGCGTCACGGGCCGGGTTCCCGTAACCCCGCTGCATTGCTTCACACTTCTCCAGGAGGGTGATCACCGGACTCACGCAGCAGACTCCCGCGACGCGATTGTCGAGGAAGTCGCCGAGCTGGTCGCGCTCGTCCAGGAACTCATGGACCCAGGAGCGGATCGGGCGATCCATCGCCGGAAGCACCCTGGCGTTACCGATCTCCAGGCGCACGGAGGCTTCCATTCCTCGCGGAAGCATGGAATCGGTCGAGCGGTCGTACTGCGCCTGGAAGACGGCGTTCCGGTAGTGTTCGTCGCTCAGGGCCGAATCGAGGCCGATCTCGAGATCCGGGATCTTCAAGTCTTCGGCGAGTTTCCCGAAGTGGCTCCTCCGCTCCTCGACCGCCTTGGCTCCGGTGCTGCGCCAATTGTGCTTCGCAGGCAGCCTCGTCGGCGGCGGACCCTCCACCTTGAGGTCCAGGTCCTCGGAGAAACGTTCGATCAGTCCGAAGCCCTTCGAGAGCGAAGTTCCCCCCTTGAACCAAAGTCCCCAGCCGGCGGCCTGCATGCCCCACAAGGCGTGAACGACCCAGTAGTCCTTCTCCACCAAGGAGGGGGCACAGGATCGGGCAGCGCCGACCGCCCGCAGGAGCTGGCCGAACTCGGGGTCGCGATGGACGAAGTCCATGCTCAGGTCAGGGTTCCTGCGCATGCGCGAGCCACCCGGGCCTGGGTGTCCTTGGTGCCGAACTCCGCGGCATCGGCGAGCAGTCTTTCGGCATCGAAGCGGCCTTCGACCACGGCGGCCCGGAGCCGCTGCGTGAGCTCTTCCCGGTCGACCCCGGCCTCGGCCGCATGCTGGAACAGATCCACCACGAACCACTCCTGGCGCGGCCGCGGCGGGAAGGCGACGCGCCGCAGCCGGAAGGGCATGCCGCCGAAGCGGAAGCTCCCCGTGCGCTTGCGGTTGTAGACGAGAGTCTCCGGAAAGACCGCGGTCGAGCCCAGGCCGAGGGCGTTCCAGATTTCGGGGCCGGAGAAGATCCAGTCGCGTCCTTCCCGGCCCTGGAGGAAAACGCGCATCACCTCGCTCGGCGACGGCGGCAGGCTCCCGAAGCGGCTCGCCCGACGCTTGGCGTAGAGCCCGTTGGCGAGCTTCACGGCGCGCCCCTCCGCCACCAGACGGCTCGCCAAGCGAGCCGGGTTGGAGGAGCGGAGGTCGCCGGTGCGAAAAACGGGAGGGAGCCGCTGGAGCATGCCTGTCTGGGTCTCGTTCTGTATTGATTTTACGGTATTTTTCTACCCTAGATTGAGCTTATTCTATTTTGTTTCAAGTACTTCTGGATCCTCGATCCTTTCGCTCCTGCAAAAAACTGAAGCGGCCGGCCCAGCCGACGCCAGGAATACGAAGAGCGCCTGGAGGAGCTCCAGGCGCTCATGCGGGCGGGCGCGGGGCGGGCGGCGGCCGAAGCCGCCGCCGCGGCGCCATCGCGCTAGAACTTGCCGTTCTGGTTCTTCCACTCGGACTGCGGCGGGATCGCCTGGATCACGTCCCAGTGCTCCACGATCTTGCCGTCCTCGACCCGGAACAGGTCGTAGAAGGCGGTGTGCTCGCCGGTGCCGAAGCGGCCCTCGCTCATGGTGAGGACGAAGTTGCCCTGGCCGAGCACGCGGTGAAGCTGCCGGTACTCCATCACCAGGCCCTGCTCGGCGAAGGACTGGAGCGCGGCGCCGAGCCCGTCCAGGCCGTCGGCGATCGCGGAGTTGTGCTGCAGGTACAGCTCCGGGTTGATGAAGTCGGTGATCCGGCTCGAGTCGCCGCTCATCAGCACGGTGCGCACGAAGGACTCGACCAGCGTCTTGTTGGCCTCGGACCGGTCGAGGTCCAGGATCTCGGCGGCGCCGTCGAGCTGGGTTCGGCCGCTCGGGTTCGGCGGCGCGATCTCGGCCAGGTTGTCCCAGTGCTCGACGATCAGGCCGTCCTCGAAGCGGAACACGTCGAAGCCCACCTTGGGGCCGAAGAAGTCGTACTCGGTGTGGGCGACGACGAAGTCGCCGTCCTCGAAGGCGCGCACGACGCGGGCCTTGAAGCCGCCGGGCGGGGCGTTCTGCAGCACGGCGGCGAAGCCGGCCAGGCCATCGCCGACGGCGAGATCGTGCTGGATGTACTGATTCGGGTCAATGTAAGCGACCGGCCCTTGGTCCCCGTTCTCGAGGGACTCCAGCAGGGCGACGGCGCGATCCTTCTTGCTCGGCATCGATTCTTCTCCTTCGTCAGGGGTGGCACAGGCGAACGACGCGCCCAGGAGCAGCGCGATCGGGAGCTTTCCGTGGCTCGTCTTCATGGCGCCAATTCTCATCGCGGAAGGCCGAGGGCCCAAGGTCGGCCGCGGACAATCGCTGGTCGAAAACGGACAGCCGCCGCGGGCGGCCGATCAGCCGCCCTGCGCGCGCCGGAAGGCGTCCGGCGTGGTGCCGACGACGCGACGGAAGTACTTGACGAAGTTGGTCGGCTCGGAGAAGCCGAGGGCGTAGCCGATGGCCTCGACGGTCCTGTCGGTCGTGGCGAGCTGTCGCTTCGCCTCCAGCGCCACGCGCAGGTCGATCAGGCGCTTGGGTGTGGCGCCGCGGGTCAGCTTGCAGGCCCGCGCCAGGGTGCGCGGCGTAGTCGCCAGCTTCGGCGCGTACCAGGCCAGGCCCTTCGGCCTGCCGCGCTGCGCCGCGAGCAGCTCCTCGAACTCCAGCACCAGAGCTTCGTAGCGCTGGGCGGTCGGGTCCACCTGGCCGTGCTTGGCCGCCACCACCTCGGCCAGGGCGGCCAACACCGCGCCGAGCAGGTGCGGCCCGATCGTGCCCGGTCGCATGTCAGCCGCGCCCAGGTCCAGGTCGGCCTGGAGGCGCAGCAGCTGGACGAGGGCGTCGAAGTCGCTGCTCGCCGGCCGCAGGACCTTGCCGAGCTGCCACCGAGCCGGCATCGGGATGTGCGCCTCCTCCAGCGTGCCGGGCGGGAACAGCAGCAGCAGGGCCTCGTGCTCCGAGGCGGCGTCGAAGGCGTGGACCTGGTCCGGCCGCACGTGCAGCACGTCCCCCTCCGCGAGCGGCACCCGAGCGAAGTCCACCTCGTGCGCGCCGCGGCCGGCGGTGACGAACTGGATCAGGTGGAACTCGAGCCGCGACGGCTCGTGCAGCGGGTGCTCCAGTTCCCGCTCCCGAAGCTGCGACAGGCGCAGCACGTCCACCGGGCTCGCCTGCCCCACCGAGTCGCGGAAGGCGAGCCGCGGGACGCTGGCGTGTCCTTCGCCGCTCAGAGCGCGCTGACCTTGCGCGTCTTCCAGTCGAAGGTGAAGGCCTTGTTCTCCCACATGGAGCGGGTGGCCAGGTCGACGGCGACCATCACCTTGGCGCCGACGTCCACCGTGCTGAAGGGCTGCTTGCGGGCGGCGATCGACTCGAGCCAGTTCAGGCGCAGGAAGTCCTGGTCCGCGATGCGCTCGCACTCGACCACCATCGGCTCGTGGTCGTCGACGAAGGGCCGCTCGGGGCGGATCTCGCAATTGTTTCCGGCCAGGTACATGGTTCCTTCCTGACCGCGGATGGTCGTGGCCAGGCCCTGCTCGTTGCAGGTCGAGCCGGCGACGATCATGGTGTGCTCCTCGGGGAACTGCAGGGTCAGGTTGACCTGGTCGTGGTTCTCCATGTCCTTGTCGATGTAGTGGCCGCCGATGGCGTCGACGCGCGAGGGCCAGTCCAGGTCGAGGGCGAAGAACAGCGGGGTCATCTCGTGCACCAGCAGGTCGCCGATCACGCCGGTGGAGAAGTCCTTGTAGCGCCGCCAGCGGTGGAAGATCTTGGTGTCGAACTCGCGGGTCTGGCCGGGGCGCTTCGGGTCGTACTGGAGCTGGCCGAGCCAGGCCTTCCAGTCGAGCATCTCGCCCGGCACCACCTTCGGGTCGATGCCGTAGTAGTTCCACTCGCCGTTCGGGTTGTTGCGGCAGTAGCTGGTCTGGCTCCAGATCGGCTTGCCGATCGCGCCCTCCTTGATCAGGCGCCGCGCCTCGCGGTACTTGTTGAGCGCCATCTTCTGGGTGCCGACCTGGAACACCACGTCGTCCTTGGCCATGACGGTGTCGTAGACCGCCAGCGCCTCGTCCAGCCGCAGCGTCATCGGCTTCTCGCAGTAGACGTCCTTGCCGGCCTCGACCGCGGCGATCGCGATCGGCGCGTGCGAGTGCTCGGTGGTGGCGATCAGCACCGCGTCGATGTCGTCGCGCGCGATCACCTCCTCGTAGTAGCGGTAGCCGTCGACCTGCACGCCCTCCTGGCCGTTGCGGGCCATCTCCAGGCCCTTGTCGAGGTGGGTCTTGCAGACGTCGCAGACGGCGACGATGTCGACGTTCGCCTTGCCCTGCTTGCGCAGGTTGAGGAAGGCGCCGATGTGGCCGCGGCCCATGCCGCCCGGGCCGATCACCGCCATGCGGATGCGGTCGTTGGCGCCCAGGGCGCGCTTGTAGACGCTGGCCTTGACGGCCGGAGCGGAGGCCGCCGCGGCGGCGCCGGCGGCGGCGGTCGTGAGGAGGAAGTTGCGGCGAGAGGTGCTCATGGGATCGCGGGGCGCGGGTTGGCAGGTTCGCGGTTCAGGTACGGGCGGGCTGGCGGCAGGCGGCGGGGACGTAGGACTCCAGCGCGGCTTCGCCGGGGTCGACGGCGCGGCCTTCCTCGCTCGAGAGGTAGGCGGCCATCAGGATGCGCATGACCTCGACGCCGTCGTCGAAGGTCAGCTCGGGCTTCCGGCCTTCGCGGAAGCACTGGGCGAAGTGGCGGTTCTCGCCGGCGTAGCCGTAGTGGGCCGGCTCGTTGGGGCTGATCGGCATCAGGCCCTGCTCGGCGTTCTGCTTCTCGACCAGGTCCTCGCCGGCCTCGCCGGTGACCTCGCGCGAGAAGAAGACGTTGACGCCGCACTGGCTCATGTCGATGTTGAGGGCGTACTCGGGGCCGAGCAGCTCGAAGTTGTGGCGCAGGCCGGCGCCGACGTAGCACCAGGAGCTGGTGGTCTCGGTCAGCAGCTCGAGGCCGTCGTCCGAGCGCCAGTGGATGGTGGCGCTGGCGAAGTCCTCGCTGTGGTGGTTCTCCCAGTCGAGGTCGTCGCCGAAGCGCTGCTTGAGCTGGGCCGCGAAGCGGGGCTGGGTCCACTTCAGGTTGGCGGTGGTGGCGCGGACCTTGAAGGGAGTCAGGCTGTGGCGCGGCTTGCCCGGCTCGGTCAGCAGCCAGCGCGCCGCCTCGAGGCTGTGGCACATCATGTCGAGCAGGACGCCGCCGCCGGCGATGTCCGGCTGCCAGAACCACTTCGAGTGCGGGCCGCAGTGCTCCTCGGCGGCGCGCGCCAGGTAGGGCCGGCCGGCGATGCCGGCGCCGCGGCGCCACAGCACCTCCTTGCCCCGCTGCAGCGTGGGCGCGAACAGCATGTCCTCGAGGTAGCCGGTCGGCACGCCCATGTCCTCGGCGATGGCCTTGACCTCGAGCGCCTCGGCCAGGGTGCGGGCCAGCGGCTTCTCGAGGCAGATGCCCTTGAGCGGCGCGGCGCGGCGGGCGTTGCCGGCCCGCAGCTGCTCCAGCACCGACACGCGGGCGTCGTTGCGCACGCACACCCAGATGGCGTCGACCTCGGGAGACTCGGCCAGCTCCTCGACGCTGCCGTAGGCGCGCGCCTTCGGCCCGACGCCGTGCTGGCGGGCGATGGCGGCGGTCTCCTCCGCCCCCACCAAGCTCGCGACGCCCGTGACCTCGACGTCACGGACCTCGACCAGGGACTGGATGTGGAAGCCGGTGATGAAGCCACCGCCGACGAAGCCGATGCGAAGGGGAGTGTCGCTCATTGCTCACGGGAGGCGCGCAGCGCCGTCAGCTTGCTCTTGGAAGGGTAGAACAGGAACAGCAGCGCCAGGCAGACCAAGGCGGCCCACATCGGGTAGCTGAACAGGGTGGGGTAGTGGGTGGCGCCGTCGACCTTGGCCCAGTCGGCCGCGCTGGTCGAGATCTTGGAACCGACGATGATGCCGATGCCGATGATCACCAGGTTGAACAGCGACTGGGCGCTGGCGCGGACGTCGCCGGAGGTCTCCTCGTCGACCACCATGAAGGCGACGAAGATGAAGCAGCCGAAGCAGAAGCCGTGCAGCGCGACGCCGAGGATGACCGCGGCGAGGTCGAGGCCGCCGGACAACGAGGGTCCGTAGGCGAACAGGGCCATGCGCAAGCCATAGGCCAGGATCCCTGCGCCGAGCAGGGTCTTGCGCGACATCTTCTTGGCCACCAGCGGGATCATCGCCAGGACCGCGATCTCGGACATCTGGCCGACGGTCATGAGTCCGCCGCCGCCGACCCCGAAGACCTTGTTGATGGCCTCTGCCGCGCCGGTCTGGAACTGGCCCAGGAACTGCGCGGTGTGCACGAAGTAGAACTGGTGGATGCAGCTCACCGGCACCGCCAGCAGGAACAGGGTGAGCAGCGGCTGGCGCTTGATCTCCCCCATCGCCTCGGCGGTGGCGCTCTTCTGCTCGCCCTTGGCCGGCGGGGTCTTGGGCAGCAGGAAGCAGAACAGGCCCATGACGACGCCGAGCCCGCCGGACAGGCGGAAGGCGTCGGCCATGCCCGCGTATTGGGAGGCGAGCTGGGTGGCCTCGTCGGCGCCGGCCGGCGTGTGGCGGTACATCAGCCACTGGCCGATGGCGATGCCCGCGGCGATCCAGCCGATCGTGCCCCAGACGCGCACCTTGCCGAAGTCGCGGTCGCGGTCCGGCAGGTGGTGGAAGGCCAGCGAGTTGGTCAGCGGCAGGGTCGGCGAATAGATCACCGAGTAGACCAGCGAGAAGACCAGGAAGCCCTCGTAGCTCTCGATGGTGGCCAGCTGCCACACCAGCAGGCCGCCGACGACGTGGCTGATGCCGAGGAACTTCTCGGTGTTGAACCAGCGGTCGGCGATCTGGCCGGCGATGAACGGCGCCAGCAGCGCGCCGACCGCGCCGATGGCGAACATGTTGCCGATCTGGCCGGCGTCCATGCCGCGGTGGTTGGCGAGGAAGGGCCACAGCAGCGGCAGCCACGCCCCCCAGATGGCGTACTGGAGGAACATCATCCCCGACAGCTTGGCCTGCAAGCCGCCCGCCATCGCCGGCGCCGCTCCGCTCAACCCTCGTGCCTCCGCACGCGGATGTTGCGGTACATCACCGGCGAGCCGTCATCGTGGTTCTGCAGGCCGATGTGGCCCTCGCGGCTGCGCTCGCCGTCGAACTCGTTCACCAGCTCGCCGTTGACGCGGATCGTGTAGCGCTGGTCGACGACGCTGATCTCGTACTCGTTCCACTGGCCGGCCGGGCGGGTCGGGACGTGGGTCGAACCCTGGAAGGAGTAGACCGAGCCGGTGTTGTGCTTGGCGTCGGCGGCGTCGCAGATCTGCAGCTCGTAGCCCTCGTGGACCGCGACCCAGGGGTCGTCGCCGGGGTTCGGGAAGCGCACGAAGATGCCGGAATTGTCGCTGGCGTCCTCGACCTTCCACTCGAGCTTGAGGGTGAAGTCGCGGAAGCTCTCCTTCTCGTACCACAGCAGGCCCATGCCGCCGGTCGCCTTCAGGGCGCCGTCCTCGATCAGGAACTCGCCCGGGCCGGCCATGCTCCAGCCCTCGAGGCTGCTGCCGTCCCAGAGCGGGGTCCAGTAGCCCGACAGCTGGCCGAAGTCCAAGGTGTTGCCCTGGCAGCCCATCGGCGCCAAGGCGAGGAGAAGGAACGGGATGCAAGGCTTCATGGGGGTCCAGGCTGGGGAGGACCCATGATAGGAATCCGGACCCGAGCAGGGGCCGCTATCGTCTGCCCCATGGCCTTGTTCCAGAAAGCCCCGAGCACCCCCGAAGAAGCGGAACGCTGGAAGCCCCTCGCGACCGGCCCGGACGAGGTCCTCGAGCTGAGCGAGGAGGAGTGGTACGCCAAGGTCTACCGCGGCGCCGAAGCCCCGCAGCTGACGATCCGGGCGGTCCTGATGGGGTCGGTACTCGGTTTCTTCCTCGCCTTCACCAATCTCTACATCGGCCTGATGACGGGCTGGGCGCTCGGGGTGGCGATCACCGCCAGCATCCTGTCCTTCACCATCTGGGGCGCGATGCTGCGGGCCGGGGTGGTGCGCTCGCCGATGACCATCCTGGAGACCAACTGCATGCAGTCCACGGCCTCCTCCGCCGGCTACGCCACCGGCGGCACGATGGTCTCCGCGATCGCGGCGCTGCTGATGCTCGACGGCCAGCACCTGCCGTGGCCGGTGCTGGTGCTCTGGACCCTGTTCCTCGGCTTCCTCGGCACGCTGCTGGCGATCCCGATGAAGCGGAACATGATCAACCGCGAGCGGCTCAAGTTCCCGACCGGCACCGCCGCCGCCGAGACCCTGCAGTCGCTCTACTCCGAGGGCGCCTCGGCGGTGCGCAAGGCCAAGGCGCTGCTGTGGGTGGCGCTGGCCGGCGCGGTGTGGAAGCCCTTCATCTCGCTCGAGGTGCTCAGCGCCAAGGTCGCCGACGCCAGCGGCGAGATGGTCGACCGCGCCCACCGCAGCCTGCTCGCCGCCGAGTCGGCGGTCTTCAATGTCTTCCCCGCCTTCGGCACCAACGCCGCCGGCGAGCGGCTGAAGCCCAGCGACTGGCTGCTCTACTTCGACCACGACCCGGTGATGATCGCCGCCGGCGCCCTGGTCGGCCTGCGGATCGCGGTCTCGATGATCATCGGCTCGCTGCTGCTGGCCTTCTGGATCGGCCCCGCCAGCCTGATCGACGGCTGGACCAACGCCGACGGGGTCCTCGTCTTCGCCGCCTCCGCGCCGGGCAAGGCCTGGAAGGAGATCGGGGTCTGGTCCGGCACTCCCATCCTGATCGCCTCGGGCCTGCTGGCTTTCGCCATGCAATGGCGCACCATCGCCCGGGCCTTCTCCGGCATGGCCTCCTTCGGCAACGGCGGGGAAGATAAAGCCGAGGAGCTTGTTTCTCAGACAGAAGTGCCCTTCCGCTGGTTCGCAGGCGGCGTGGCGGTGTTCGGCGCCGCGGTCATCATCCTGTCGCACTCCTACTTCGGCATTCCCTGGCACTTCGGCCTCGTGGCGGTGCTGCTGACCTTCATCCTGTCCCTCGTCGCCTGCCGGGCGACGGGAGAGTCGGACATCACCCCGGTGGGGGCCATGGGCAAGATCACCCAGCTCACCTTCGGCTTCCTGATGCCGCAGTCGGCCACCGCGAACCTGATGACGGCCTCGATCACCTCGAGCGCCTCCGGCTCGGCGGCCGACCTGCTGACCGACCTGAAGTCGGGCTACCTGCTGGGCGCCAACCCGCGGCGGCAGTTCATGGCCCAGTTCCTGGGCGTGATCTCGGGCACCGCGGCCACCGTGATCGGCTTCTATCTGCTGGTGCCCGATGCCGAGACCCTGACCGGTGGCGAGTCCGGCCAGGCGAAATTCCCGGCCGTGGCCGCTCAGGCCTGGCTGGCGGTGGCGGAACTCTTCAAGCGGGGACTGGAAAACATGCACCCCACCCACGTGAAGGCGATCTGGTGGGGCCTCGGCGTCGGCGCCATCCTGCAGCTGCTCGACACCTTCCTGCCCAAGTGGAAGAAGTGGATCCCGTCGGCGACCGGCCTCGGCCTGGGCCTGATCCTGCCTTTCCAGTACCCCTTTGCGATGTTGATCGGCGCCCTCGCGGCCTGGGCCTGGGCCCGCGCCAACAAGGACTCCGCCGAGGAGTTCGTGGTGCCGGTCGCGGCCGGCCTGATCGCCGGGATCTCGATCATGGGCGTGATCGTCGCCCTCCTGAACAACATCGTGTTCGCCTGACCCGAGCCCGAATTCCGGCCTTGATTTGGGCCGGAATCCCGCGAACAGCCACTGGAGCGGCCCCTCCCCGGGTCGCTCCAGATTTCGCACCGGAATCACCCTTTTCTATCGCGAATCGTGAGCGAGTCCTATAGTTCCCCCCCTTCCGAGCGCCTCGGACCGCCATCCTTGTGTCCACCACCTTCCCGAGAGGCGCGAAGGACCCCAGATAGAACGGAGAAAATGCGCATCACCAGCACCACCGCAGTTCTCGCCCTCGGCGCTTTCGCCTGGATCGGCATGCCCGGCCAAGCCCAAGCCCAGGAGCCCGAGAAGCTGGACTTCTTCGGTGACTTCCGCCTGCGCGCGGAGTCGAACCACAAGCTGCTGAACAACGCTCAGCACGACCGCTACCGCGGCCGCCTGCGCCTGCGCTTCGGCGCCAACTACCAGGCCACCGACAGCCTGAAGGTCGGTTTCCGGGCTCGCACCGGCAACCCGGACGACCCGAACAGCCCGCACCAGGACCTGGGCGGCACCGGCGGCAGCAACTTCGACAGCTTCGCCTTCAACCTCGACCGCGCCTTCCTGAAGTACAAGCCCGAGTGGGCGGACGGCTGGTGGATGGTCGGCGGCAAGTTCGGCCGCCCCGGCTACTGGAACCCGGTCTACAGCGAGCTCGTCTGGGACATGGACGTGCAGCCCGAGGGTGTCGCCTTCGGCACCGGCGGCTCCGGCGACGGCGCCATCCAGTCCTGGGACTTCTACATCGGTGACTACATCCTCACCGAGATGGGCGGCGGCGAAGAGGCCACCATGCTCAACATGGGCGCCCACGCCAAGTTCGACGGCAACGTCGACGCGGCCCTGAACTACTACTTCTACGGCGACGTCACGCCGGACGGCAACGGCGGCATCTTCGGCGACAACGCCGGCAACGCCACCAACGGCGCTGGCAACCAGTTCAGCTCCGAGTTCGGCATCGTCAACCCGATCGTGGCCTGGAACAACGGCGACGCGGAGGCTCCGATCACCGTCTCCGGCGAGTTCGTGCTCAACACCCGCGCGGCCGCCGGCGTCGGCGACCAGGGCTGGGCGCTCGGCGCGGCCTACGGCAAGGAGTCGAAGTTCTACTACCAGTACCAGACCATCGAGCAGGACGCCGTCTTCTCGGCCTTCGCCCAGGACGACCTCCTGATGGCCACCAACCACGACAGCCACGTGCTGGGTTGGAAGTACAAGCTGGCGGACAACGTCGGCCTCCACATCTGGGGCCTGATCTCGGCTCCGAACGAGGTCGCCGCGGGCGCCAACGACGACAACCGCTACCGCTTCCGGATCGACTTCAACATCAAGTTCTGATCGGGTCGCGACCCGGAATCATCGAACGGCGCCGCACTGCGGCGCCGTTCTCAATTCCGGCACCGAAATTGTGCGGTTTCGCGGCCAGGGGTCGTCGCTCTTCCCTACGATTCCCTCGTCAGCGGAACGCCATCACCGCTCGACGCTGACATCCGCCACCACGCCTCTGCTCGGTCCACGGACTCGCTCCTCGGACCGGGTCGGATCCGCCCTTTCGGTTCCGTTCCACGGTCCCGAACCACCACCCCCCCTGACCCTACGTCACCATGAGGCACACCGCGGTCCGGTCACTGACCGTTTTCCTCTTGGCCTTCGCTTCGCTCGGCATCGCGCTGAGCTGCGGAGGTGATTCTTCCAGCTCCACTCCGTCCACGGCTGGCACGGAACCCGCCGAGACCCAGGAGGCCGCTGCGGATCCGGTCGAGGCCACCACGGTCTCGGCGCAGGACCCGGCGCACACCGGCGCCCCGGACGCTCCCCGCACCACCACCGCGGAGCGCGCGGCCGAGATGGGCTGCCTGAGCTGCCACGAGGGCATCGAGTCGATCCGCGAGGAAGGCTCCGACATGCTCCAGCAGATCCGCGACAAGGGCGCCCGTTATGGCGACCCCGAGGGCTGCGTGGTCTGCCACGGCGGCAACCCGAAGGGCCTGACTCCGGAGGAGGCGCACGCCGGCATCCCGGAGGGCATGGACCCGAACGGCCCCCAGGAGTACTACCCGGACCCGGGCAGCATCTGGATCGCCGACAACACCTGCGGCCAGTGCCACCCCGGCTACGTCTACCGCCTCGAGCGCTCGCTCATGAACACCGAGGCCGGCAAGATCCAGGGCAACCTGCACACCTGGGGCATCGAAGAGGTCCAGAACCACAAGGTGCCGTGGGGCAACTACGACGTCGAGGACACCGACGGCTCGGTGCCGATGGTCGGCACCCAGGCCTACAAGGACTACATGGCGGCGATGACCGCCGCCCACCCGGACCAGTTCCCGACCGAGCTGGCGCAGGTGCCGCTGCCGAGCGTCGACGAGATCGAGAACGATCCCAAGCTGGCCGGCTTCACCTACCAGCGCCAGCAGTGCCAGCGCTGCCACGTCGGCGTCCGCGGCCGCGAGAAGCGCGGCGACTACCGCGGCATGGGCTGCTCCTCCTGCCACATCCTGTACGGCAACGAGGGCATCTACGAGGGCGATGACCCGACCACCAACAAGGAGCAGGCCGGCCACATGCTCGGCCACCGGATCCGCGGCACCCGCGAGGCCGGCAACGGCATCCCGGTCGAGACCTGCAACTCCTGCCACAACCGCGGCAAGCGCATCGGCGTCACCTACCAGGGCCTGATGGAGTTCCCCTACGGCTCGCCGTACGACGCCGCCGGCAACAAGCAGCCCAAGCTGCACACCAAGAACTACCTGTTCATCAGCGACGACCTGCACCACCAGATCGACAGCCGCGAAGGCAACCCGCAGGGCGGCATGCTGTGCCAGGACTGCCACACCAGCATCGACATGCACGGTGACGGCAACATCTTCGGCACCACGCTGGCGCAGGTGGAGATCGAGTGCCAGGACTGCCACGGCACCCCGAACATGGCGCCGTGGGACCTGCCGCTCGGCTACTCCGAGGAGTTCGGCAAGGAGATCGCCTCCACGCCCCGGGGCCTGAGCGACAAGCAGGCCACCGAGACCGAGCAGTTCGCCACCAAGTACGAGGCCCGCGACGGCTTCCTGCTGTCGGCGCGCGGCAACCCGCTCGGCAACGTGGTCAAGGACGGCGACAAGGTCATCCTGCACTCGGCCACCGGCAACGACTTCGAGGTGCCGGTGCTGAAGACCCTCAACGACACCGACAAGTGGAAGAGCCCGGACGCCAAGGTCGCGATGGCCAAGGTGACCAAGCACGACGAGTCGCTCGAGTGCTACGCCTGCCACGCCTCCTGGGTGCCGCAGTGCTACGGCTGCCACGTGCAGGTCAACTACGGCAATGACGCCGACGGCAAGCCCTACAGCGACGTCGACTGGATCTCCTCCGCCAACGTGCGCTACTCGAACGGCCAGACCGGCGAGTCGGCGCTCGGCACCCCGGGCGAGAAGAGCCCCGGCAAGGTGTTCGAAACCCGCTCCTACCTGCGCTGGGAAGAGCCGGTGCTGGGCATCAACGGCGAGGGCCGGGTCACCCCGCTCATGCCGGGTTGCCAGGTGGTCTACACCGTGATCGGCCGCGACGGCGAGACCAAGGTCCACAACCGGATCGCGCGCTCGCGCGACGAGGCTCGTGAGCTCGGCCAGGACCACGTGCCGCTGGCGATCGACATGGCGCCGGTGCAGCCGCACTCGGCCCAGCGCAAGGCCCGCACCTGCGAGTCCTGCCACAACAACCCCAAGGCCCAGGGCTACGGCATCTCCGGCGGCGTCTTCCAGACGCGCTACGCCGAGGACATCGTCGAGGACCTGATCGACCAGAAGACCGGCGAAGTCATCCCGGCCAACTACAAGATCCAGATCCAGAAGATCCCGGGCCTGACCTTCGACTGGTCGACCATCATCGACGAGGAAGGCAACCAGGTGCAGACGGTCGGCACCCACTGGCCGCTGTCCCGGGCGCTCACCAAGGAGATGCGGGACGGCATGGACCGGACCGGCCTCTGCATGGGCTGCCACATGGAGATGAGCAACGAAGAGCTCTGGGGCAAGGTCTCCGAGGAAGGTGTGCTGACCGACGAGGAGCACATCGAGCTCATGAACAAGGCCCTCAAGGCCTACGCCGACACCAAGTAGTAAGCCCCAACCAGGAACCCTGTTCCTTCGTGGGGTCCGCCGTCCTCCCCGGGGCGGCGGCCCTGCTCCTTTGCGCGGCCTGCACCGGCGGGCCGCCCGACCCGGTCGCGGCCGACGGCGGGCCGCCGGTGGTGGCGGGCGAAGCCGACGACGGCGAGATGCACGCCCACGCGCCGCTGACCGCCGAGCAGATGTTCGAGATCGGCATGCGCCACTACAACGAGGGCGCCTTCGAGAAGGCGCTCCAGGCGCTCGACGACGCCGCGGCCAAGGACCCCTCCCTGGCGCGGGTGTTCGCCTCGCGCGCCACCGTGCTGCTCGAGCTCGGGCGGCCGGCAGAGGCGCTGGCGAGCCTGGAGCGCGCGGTCGAGCTCGACCCCGAGGACCCCGGGCTGTTCGTCAACCGCGGCCTGGCCTACATGAGCTTCCGCCGGCCGGAAGAGGCCATGCGCGACTTCCAGAAGGCGATCGAGCTCGACCCCGACTTCGCGCCGGCCTACTTCAATCGTGGCACCTGGCGCTTCCAGGCCGGCCACCTGGAAGAGGCGATCGAGGACTTCTCGGCCTGCATCCGGCTCGAGCCGGAGCACGCCACGCCCTTCTTCAACCGCGCCGTCGCCCGCTACGAGGGCGGGGACCGCGAGGGAGGCTTCGCCGACATGGAGCGCTTCCTCGAGCTGGTGCGCGACGAGGGCGCGCGGCAGGTCGCCGAGGACACCCTGGAGCAATGGCGTGGAGAGGAGGGTGAGCAATGATCCGGCCGCTCCTGCCCCTGTTCCTGCTCGCCGCCGCCTGCCAAGGCGAGCCGGCTGGCCCCGAGAGCGGTGACCCTGGCCCCGGCGCCCCCGCCGACGGCCCCGAGCTGGCCGGCCCCACCCCCGCCGAGCCGCGCGCCGGCGGACTGCCGGCCACCCCGGCCGAGGCCGACGAGCTCGACTTCGCCGCCCTGCTCGAGGAGGCCGGCATGGTCTTCGACCTGCCGGAGGGCTTCGTCGAGATCGGCCCCGGCACCTCCGAGGTCATGCCCTGGGAGCAGGCCATCCGTCATCCGGAGACCGGCCTCCAGGCGCGCTACTCGATCCGGCCGCTGGGCCGGGTGGTGATCGACTACGAGGACCCGCACTCCGCGCCTCCGGACCCCGAGCACGTCTTCCCGCTGGTCTTCCAGCGCCTGTGCGAACGCCTCTCGCGCCAGGCCACCGGGCCGACCTCGCCGCTGACGCCCGAGGACGCCCTGGAGTTCAACGCCGACTGGGCCGCCGCTTCGGCGATGGTCGCCTCGAGCCGCTACACCGAGGACTTCGAGAACCTGTTCGCCCTCACCCTGCACGGCAACGGCAAGGCCGACGCCTTCGTGGTCTTCTGTTACAACGACGAGGAGGCCGCCAAGCCGGTGCTGAAGCGGGCCCTGCACGCGCTGCGCTTCGCCGAGCCGCCGGTGGCCGAACCGCCCGCCGGGCACGGCGAGCAGCCGCCGGGCTAGGCCTCCGTCGCCGCTGCGGCGTGGGTCGCCGCAGCCAGGGGAGGCAGCAGATTGCCGGGCGGGAGAGGGTGGCCCCCTTCCCGCCCGGTCCTACAATCCGGGGTTCCATGCGGCGCTTCCTCCTGTTGGTGCTCCTGGCCGCGGCAGCCCCCGGCTGCCCGCCGGCCGAACCCCTCGACCCGATCGGCGAGGTCGCCGACTTCCAGCTCACCGACCAGGACGGCGCCGCCTTCACGCGCGCCGACATGAGCGGCTCGGTGTGGGTGATCGACTTCTTCTTCACCCGCTGCGCGTCGATCTGCCCCAACATGACGCTGGCGATGAAGGAGCTCGGCGAGCGCTTCCCCGGCGAAGACGAGCTGAAGCGGATCAGCATCAGCATCGATCCCGAGTTCGACCAGCCGGAGGTGCTGAAGGCCTACGCCGACAAGATGGGCTTGCCCCAGGAGGGCTGGCGCTTCCTGACCGGCGAGCGCGCCACCATCGCCGAGCTGAGCTTGCAGTCCTTCAAGCTGGCCTTCGGCGAGGAGATGGACGAGGAGGGCCACATCCTGCACAGCTCGCGCTTCGTGCTGGTGGACCGCCAGGGCCGCGTGCGCGGCTACTACGACGGCCTCGATCACGAGCTGCGGCCGCGCATGGACCGCGCGGTGCGGCAGCTGCTGGCCGAGGAGGAGTCGGCCGCGCCTTAGCGCGCTCGCCGATCGTGATGGCACTGCCCTCCCTCCTCATGGACCTGCCGCCCGCCGCGATGGACCTGCCGCTGCTCCCCACCCTGAACGCGAGCCTGAACGGCCTCGCCGGGCTGTTCCTGCTGGCCGGTTTCGCCCAGATCCGGCGCGGCCGCGAGCGGGCGCACGGCTTCTGCATGAAGGCGGCCTTCCTCAGCTCGGTGGCCTTCCTGGGCTGCTACCTCTACTACCACTTCAGCAACGAGATCCTGGTGCGCTACGCCGGGCCGGAGTGGGGCAAGACCCCCTACCTCTTGCTGCTGCTCAGCCACACCGTGCTGGCGGCGGCGGTGCCCTTCCTGGCCATCCGCACCCTGTGGCTGGGCCTGAAGGACCGCCGCGAGCAGCACCGCTGGTGGGCACGCAAGACCCTGCCGCTGTGGCTCTACGTCTCGCTGACCGGGGTGCTGATCTACCTGGTGCTGTACGTGCTGACCGACTCCGGCGCGATCGCCCTCGGCGGCGCGGGGACCGAAGGATGAGACCCATCGACCGATTGATGCTGCTCCTGGTCGCCGCCGCCTGCGCGGCCGGCCTGTGGATGACCTTCGCCTCCAGCGCCGCCAGCGAACACGACCGGGTGGCGGAGCGCGCCAGCGACGCGGTC
>CAZXTO010000023.1:0-18856 GCA_964643675.1 uncultured Planctomycetales bacterium | reverse complement strand
AAGGGGCAGCGGGCGTCGAGCTCGAAGCCGGGCTCGACGAAGGGGAAGAAGCCGGGCCGCAGGCGGGTCTCGAGCTCGCGGCCGAAGACGCCCTCGAGCATGGTGTTCATGGCGTGCAGCATGTGGCCGACGCCGACGCCCTCGTCGACCACCAGGCCCTCCATCTGGTGGAAGGTGTGGTCGTGGGTGGCGTCCTGGGTCTCCTGGCGGAAGACCCGGCCCGGCGCCACCACCCGCAGCGGCGCCCCGAAGCGCCGCAGCGCCCGGATCTGCACCGGCGAGGTGTGGGTGCGCATGCAGATGCCCTGATCCCCCTCGACCCAGATGGTGTCCTGCGACTCCCGCGCCGGGTGGTCCTTGGGGATGTTGAGGGCGTCGAAGTTGTTGGCCTCGAGCTCGACCTCGGGGCCGTCGACCACCACGAAGCCCATCGAGCGGAACAGGTCCTCGAGCCGGCGCTGGACCTGGCCAATCGGGTGCAGGCGGCCGGCCGGCGCGGCCGGGCCGGGCAGGGTGGCGTCGAAGCCGGCGCCGCTCAATTCCTGCTCCAGGCGGGCCCGCTCCAGCTCCTGGCGGCGGGAGGTGATGCGCTCGGCCAAGGCCTGCTTGACCTGGTTGGAGAGCTGGCCGGCGGCCGGGCGCTCCGCCGGCGGCAGCGAGCCGACCGTCTTCAGCAGGGCCGTGAGCTCGCCGTTTCGGCCCAGCAGGCGGACCTCCAAATCACGCACGGCGGCCTCATCCGAGGCCGCCGTGAGAGCCGCCAGCCCCTCCTGGCGGAGCTGTTCGAGCCGGTCGCGCATGGGCGTCCGGTCAGGCAGCGAGGGCTTGCTTGGCGCGATCGACGACCGCGGTGAAGGCGGCCGGATCGTGGAAGGCGAGCTCGGACAGCGCCTTGCGGTCGATGTCGATGCCGGCCTTCTTGACCCCGTTCATGAACCTGGAGTAGTTCAGGCCGTGGCTGCGGGCGGCGGCGTTGATGCGCTGGATCCACAGCTTGCGGAATTCCCGCTTCTTGTTGCGCCGGTCGCGGTAGGCGAACATGCCGGCACGCAGCAGGTTCTCCTTCATGGTGCGGATCAGCTTCCGGCGAGCTCCCCAGTTGCCACGGGAGAGGCGGGTGATCCGGCGCCGGCGGCGCAGACGGGGGACGACAGAACGTGCGCGAGTCATCGATCTCCTCCTACTTCTTCAGGAGCGCGCGCATGTTCTGCGCGAACTTACCGAGGACGGTGGTGGAGCGCCGCAAATTACGACGGCGCTTGGAGGACTTGGCGGAGAGGAGGTGGCCGGTGGCCATGTGTCGACGAAGGACCTTGCCGGTCTTCGTCACCTTCATCCGCTTGGCGACTGCTTTCTTTGTTTTCTGCTTGGGCACTGCTGTTTCAAGTGGCTTGGGTCCAAGAAACGGGCCGCACAGTTTAACCCCGGGCGGGGCGGAGTCAAGCGGCGGGAGGAGCTTCTCGGGGGCTCCCCCGCCGCGGGGCGCTCAGCCCGACTTCTTGCCCAGCAGGATGTTCATGCGCCGGCCCTCCATGCGGGGCGTGCGCTCGACCCTGGCGATCTCCTCGAGGGCCTCGACGACCTTCATCAGGACGTCGCGGCCGAGGCCCTGGTAGGCCATCTCCCGGCCACGGAACAGACAGGTGACCTGGACCTTGTGGCCGGCGTCGAGGAACTCCTTGGCCTTGCGGATCTTGATCTCCAGGTCGTGGGAGTCGATCTTGGGCCGGACGCGGAGCTCCTTGAGCACCGAGGAGGCGCTCTTCGACTTGGTCTGCTTCTTCTTCTGCTCGTACTTGAAGCGACCGTAGTCGAGGATCTTGCACACCGGCGGGCGGCCCTGGGGGGCGACCTCGACCAGGTCCAGGCCAGCGTCCTGCGCCATGCGCTGGGCTTCCTGGGTCGGCACCACGCCGACCTGTTCGCCGTCGGGTCCGATCAGGAAGACCTCCTTGATGCGGATCCGGTGGTTGATGCGATAACGCTCCTTCTCAGGGGGAGCAAAACGCGGTCGTCTTCTGCGCGGCGGAATGGTCGGCTACCTCGGTCGTGGGTCTAGGGGCGTGGCTGGATTGCCAGCAGGGACATTCTATTCCTTTTCGGCGGCCTGCTGGTCCACGGTGGAGCGGATCCCGAGTTCGGCGAGCTGCTGCTGGTCCACCCCCGAGGGGGCGTCGGTCAGCGGGCAGCCGCCGGCGGAGGTCTTGGGG
This sequence comes from uncultured Planctomycetales bacterium, assembly GCA_964643675.1. Taxonomy (GTDB): domain Bacteria; phylum Planctomycetota; class UBA1135; order UBA1135; family UBA1135; genus J029. The sequence goes on along the minus strand of CAZXTO010000023.1, from coordinate 16,646 downwards.
AAGGCGATGACCTCCCGGATGGACTCGGCGTCGAACATCAGGGCGTAGAGGCGGTCCAGGCCGATGGCGAAACCGCCGTGGGGCGGCGGACCATAGCGGAAGGCCTCGAGCAGGAAACGGAATCGCTCCTGCGCGACCTCCTCGGGGATGCCCAGGGCGGCGAAGATCGCCTCCTGGACGTCGGTGCGGTGGATCCGGATCGAGCCCGAGCCGAGCTCGACGCCGTTCATCACCAGGTCGTAGGCGCGCGAGCGGATGTCCTCCTGGCGGCCGTCGAGCAGCGCCTGGAGGTCCTCCGGATGCGGAGAGGTGAAGGGGTGGTGGGCCGGGAACCACTCGCCGTCGTCGTCCTGCTCGAACAGCGGGAACTCGGTCACCCACAGCAGGCGGTCCGGTCCCTGGACCAGGCCCAGGGCCTCGCCGGCGGCGCGGCGCAGGGCGTCGAGGGCGGTCAGGGCCTTACGCGGCCGGTCGGCGATGGTGCACAGCAGGTCGCCGGGTTCGCAGCCGGCGGCGGCCAGGAAGGCGGCGCCGGCTTCGGACTTGAGGAAGCGGCTGAGCGGGCCGGTCGGGCCGTCCTCCCCCACCTTGCACCAGGCCATGCCGCCGGCGCCGGCGTCCTTGCAGGCCTGCTCGAGGGCGTCGATCTGCTTCCGCGTGAGGGCGGCGCCGCCGGGCAGGCGCACCGCCCGCACCAGGCCGCCGTCGGCCAAGACGCCGTCGTAGACGCCGAAACCGAGCTGGCCGGCGGGCCCGCCGAGGTCGACCACCTCGAGCGGGTTGCGCAGGTCCGGCTTGTCGGTGGCGTAGCGCCGCACCGACTCCTGGTAGCTCATGCGCTCGAGCGGCAGCGCCAACTCCTCGCCGCGCAGCTCGCGGTAGAGGCTGGCCATGACCCGCTCCACCACCGCGTAGACCTGCTCCTCGTCGACGAAGGACATCTCGAGGTCGAGCTGGGTGAACTCGGGCTGGCGGTCGGCGCGCAGGTCCTCGTCGCGCAGGCAGCGGGCGATCTGGAAGTAGCGCTCGACCCCGCCGACCATGCACAGCTGCTTGAACAGCTGCGGAGACTGCGGCAGGGCGTACCAGGCGCCCGGCTTGAGGCGGCTCGGCACCAGGTAGTCGCGCGCCCCCTCTGGGGTCGAGCGGGTCAGCAGCGGGGTCTCGACCTCGAGGAAGTCGTCGGCCAGTAGCTGGCTGCGGATGGCGTGGTTCGCCTGGGAGCGCTGCTGCAGCTTCTCGAGCACCACCGGCCGGCGGATGTCGAGGTAGCGGTACTTCAGGCGCAGCTCCTCGGGCACGTCGAGTTCGTCGACGATCTCGAAGGGCACCCGCTCGGCGTGGGACAGCAGCTCCACGCCGTCGACCAGGACCTCGACCTCGCCGGTCGGGCGGTCCGGGTTGAGGTTGCGCTCGTCGCGCCGCCGAACCGTGCCGGTGACCGCCAGGCAGTCCTCCTGGCTGAGGCCGCTCAGGGCCTCGCGGGCGGCTTCGGTGGCGTCCTCGTCGGCGACCAGCTGGATGATGCCCCAGCGGTCGCGGAGGTCGACGAAGTAGACCCCGCCGTGGTCGCGGCGGGCGTTCACCCAGCCGCACAGGCGGACGGAATCCCCGGTGTGAGACGCGCGCAGTTCGCCGCAGCGATGGCTGCGGCCAATCGCGGCATTACTCATGAGCGGCGGCCATACTTCTCGCGCGCGATGGCGCGGCGCAGGGCGGACACCGCCCTGACGTAGTCGACCTTGGTGCGGTCGTTGCGGATCCGGTCGCGGGCGCGCTCGGCGGCCCGCTTGGCCCGGTCCAGGTCGACCTCGCCCGGCTTCTCGGCGGAGCGGGTCAGCACCGTCAGGACGTTGTCCCGGACCTCGGCGAAGCCGTCGTGGATCAGGAACTCCAGCTGCTCACCGGAGGCGGTCACGGCGTGCAGCGGGCCGGATTCGGTCAGCGAGACCATCGCCGCGTGGCGCGGCAGGACGCCGAAGGAGCCGTCCTCGCCCGGGAAGCGCACCGAACTCACCTCCGCCTCGAGCAGGATCCGCTCGGGCGAGACGATGCGAAGCTGGAAGCTGCCGCTCACTGCTGATTCCTCGATCAGAGGGTCTTGGCCTTCTCGACCGCCTCGTCGATCGAGCCGACCATGTAGAAGGCCTGCTCGGGCAGGTCGTCGTGCTTGCCCTCGAGGATCTCCTCGAAGGAGCGGATCGTGTCGGCCACCGGCACGAAGCGGCCGGGGGTGCCGGTGAAGGCCTCGGCGACGAAGAAGGGCTGCGACAGGAAGCGCTGCAGGCGGCGGGCGCGGTGCACCAGCTGCCGGTCCTCCTGGGAGAGCTCCTCCATACCGAGGATCGCGATGATGTCCTTCAGGTCGGCGTAGCGCTGCAGCACCCGCTGGGTCTCGGTCGCGACCTTGTAGTGGTGCTCACCGACGACCTGCGGGTCGAGCATGCGGCTGGTCGACTTGAGCGGGTGCACCGCCGGGTAGATGCCGAGCTCGGAGATCGCCCGGTCGAGCAGGATGGTCGAGTCGAGGTGGGCGAAGGTCGCCACCGGGGCCGGGTCGGTGAAGTCGTCCGCCGGCACGTAGACCGCCTGCATCGAGGTGACCGAGCCCTTGCTGGTCGAGGTGATGCGCTCCTGCAGGGCGCCCATCTCGGAGCCCAGGGTCGGCTGGTAGCCCACCGCGGACGGGATCCGGCCGAGCAGCGCGGAGACCTCCGAGCCGGCCTGCACGAAGCGGAAGATGTTGTCCACGAACAGCAGCACGTCCTTGCCCTCGCTGTCGCGGAAGTACTCGGCCATGGTCAGGCCGGACAGGGCGATGCGCAGGCGCGCGCCGGGCGGCTCGTTCATCTGGCCGAACACCAGCACGGCGTTGTCGATCACCGCCGCCTTGCCGCCGTCGGGGGTGGTGTACTCGGCCTCGGACATCTCGAGCCAGAGGTCGTTGCCCTCGCGGGTGCGCTCGCCGACGCCGCAGAACACCGAGAAGCCGCCCTTCTCCACCGCGGTGATCCGGATCAGCTCCTGGATCAGCACGGTCTTGCCCACGCCCGCGCCGCCGAACAGGCCGATCTTGCCGCCCTTGGCGAAGGGGCACAGCAGGTCGACCACCTTGAGGCCGGTCTCGAACACCTCGGACACCGCCTCCTGGTCGTCGAAGGCCGGCGCCGGCCGGTGGATGGGCCAGTGGTCGTCGGGCTCGATGCCGCCCTTGATGAGCTCATCCAGCGGACGGCCCAGCAAGTTGAAGACCCGGCCGGTGGTGGCCTTGCCGACCGGCACCTTGATCGGGGCGCCGGTGCCCACGGCGGCGGCGCCGCGCTGGAGGCCGTCCGTGGAGGACATGGCCACGCAGCGGGCGAGGTCGTCGCCGAGGTGCTGGGCGACCTCGAGCACCAGCTCGGGGCCGTTGTCTCGGGCGACGGTGACGGCGTCGTTGATCGCGGGCAGCTCGGCGTCCGGGAAGGCGACGTCGACCACCGGGCCGAAGATCTGCTTGATGATTCCTTGGTTCGACATGGGTCTGGCGGGTCGTTCGGATCAGAGGGCTTCGGCGCCCGACACGATTTCGAGGATCTCGCTGGTGATCTTCTGCTGGCGAGCCTTGTTGAACGAGCGGGTGATCTCCTTCTTCATATCGCCCGCGGCTTCGGTGGCGTTGGTCATCGCGAAGCGGCGCGAGGCGTACTCGGAGGTGATCGACTCGAGCAGCGCGTGGTAGATCGCGGTCTCGAGGAACTTGGGGATGAGGCGGCCGAGCACGTCGGGCCCGTCCGGTTCGAGGATGGTCTCGGAGTCGCCCTCGCTCTCGGGCGAGCGGATCGGCAGGAACTCCTCCACCACCGGCGTGTACTTCATCATCGAGACGAAGCGGGTGTAGCACAGGTCCACCCCGGAGACCTCGCCGGCGCGGAAGGCCGACACCAGCATGGCGCTGATCGCGGCCGCGTCGGTGAAGCTGACCTTCTCGAGCGGGTAGTCCTCGAGGTAGGAGTGGATCCGGTAGCCGGAGCGCTCGGCGTGCTCCATGGCCTTGCGGCCCATGACGTAGAGCTCGTGGCCGTGGTCGCTCTGCGCGAGGTGCTCGTCCAGCTTGCGCTGGATGTTGCTGTTGTAGGCCCCGCACAGGCCGCGGTCGGAGCCGATGAAGAGCACCGCGCGCGGGGCGTCGGGGTTGGGCACGTCGAACAGCACGGCGGCGTCGCCCGCCGCGGCGGGGTCGGCCTGGACCGCGCCGGCGAGGCGGCGCACCAGCTCCTCGATGTCGGCCGTGTAGGGCTTGGCCGCGACCGCCTTGTCCTGGAAGCGGCGGAGCTTGGTGGTCGCCACCATCTCCATCGCCCGGGTAATCTTCTCGATATTCCCGACGCTGGTGATGCGCTGGCGGAGGTCGCGGAGGTTGGCCATGGTGCTGGTCTCGCGCCGGTCAGGCGTCGAACTGCTTCTTGAATTCCTCGCAGTGCGCGGCGACCCGGCCGTCCAGCTCGTCGCTCCACTTGGTCTTCCAGCCGTCCAGCTCCTCCATCAGGGCCGGGTCGTTGGCCTGCACGTACTCGACGAAGGCCTGCTCGAAGGCGTGGATCTTGTCGAGCGGGATGTCGTCGACCGAGCCGGAGGTGCCGGTCCAGATGCCGACGATCTGCTCCGAGTTGCGCAGCGGAACGTACTGGCCCTGCTTCAGCAGCTCCACCAGGCGGGCGCCGCGGTTCAGCGCCTGCTGGGTGGCGGCGTCGAGGTCGGAGCCGAACTGGGCGAAGGCCTCGAGCTCGCGGTACTGCGCCAGGTTGATGCGCAGGCCGCCGGCCACCTTCTTCATCGCCGGGGTCTGGGCGGCACCGCCCACCCGGCTCACCGAGATGCCCACGTTCACCGCCGGCCGCACGCCGGAGTAGAACAGGTTGCCCTCGAGGAAGATCTGGCCGTCGGTGATCGAGATCACGTTGGTCGGGATGTAGGCCGAGACGTCGCCCTCCTGGGTCTCCACCACCGGCAGCGCGGTCATCGAGCCGCCGCCCTTGCTGTACTTGGCGGCGTTGAGCTCGGGCGCCTTGTCGGAGACCTTGGCGGCGCGCTCCAGCAGGCGGCTGTGGAGGTTGAAGATGTCGCCCGGGAAGGCCTCGCGGCCCGGCGGGCGCCGCAGCAGCAGCATCACCTGGCGGTAGGCCGCGGCCTGTTTGGTGAGGTCGTCGTAGGCGATCAGGACGTGGCGCCCGGCGTCGCGGAAGCGCTCGCCCATGGCGGCGCCGGCGTAGGGCGCGATGAACTGCATCGACGCCTCTTCGGAGGCCGAGGCGTTGACGATGATGGTGTACGCCATCGCGCCGGCGGCCTCGAGCTTCTTGGTCACGTCCACCACGGTGGACTGCTTCTGCCCCACCGCGACGTAGATGCAGATGACCTGGTCCTCGTTGTTCGGGTCGCCGCCGCCGGTCTGCTTCTGGTTGATGATGGCGTCGACGATCAGCGCGGTCTTGCCGGTCTGGCGGTCGCCGATGATCAGCTCGCGCTGGCCGCGGCCGATCGGGATCATCGAGTCCAGCGCCTTGATGCCGGTCATCATCGGCTCGGTGACGGGCTGGCGCTCGATCACGTTCGGCGCGTCCTGCTCGATCGGGCGCAGGTCCTCGTCGCTGAACTCGATCGCGCCCTTGCCGTCCAGGGCCCGGCCCAGCGAGTCGACCACCCGGCCGACCACGGCGTCGCCGGTCGGCACCGAGATGATGCGGCCGGTGCGCTTGACGGTGTCGCCCTCGCGCACCTTGGCGGCGTCGCCGAGGAGCACGCAGCCGACGTTGTCCTCTTCGAGGTTGAGCGCGATGCCGCGCACGCCGCCCGGGAACTCGAGCAGCTCGGACATCATGCACTCGTCCAGACCGTAGACCCGGGCGACGCCGTCGCCGACTTGGATCACCTCGCCGATCGACTCGGTCGAGGAGGTGGCCTGGAAGCCTTCGATCTCCTTCTTCAGGATCGAGGTGACTTCGGAGGGTTGGAGTTGCATCGGTGGAATCAGGGCGTGGGGTTGATGGGCTCAGCGGTTGCCGAGGTCGGCGTGAGCGAGGCGGGTGCGCAGCTTGTCGAGACGGCCGCGGGCGCTGCCGTCGTAGCGGGTGCCACCGAGGGTGACGCGGATCCCGCCGAGCAGGTCGGGGCTCTCCCGGGTCTCGAGCACCACCTTCTTGCCGGTCTGGGCGGCGAAGGCGCTCTCGATCCGGGCCTTCTCCTCGTCGCCGAGCGCGGTCGCGCTCTCCACCACGCCGCGGACGCGGCCCTGGTGGGCGTCGAGCAGGTCGAGGAAGGCGTGGGGCAATTCGGCCAGCACCGCGTGGCGGCGCCGGCGGACCAGGACCTGGAGCAGGCCGCGGGTGAGCGGCTGGCCGCTCTCCCCGAGCTTGTCGAGGACCTTCTGCTTGTCGGCGTCCTCGACCCGGGGGTCGGAGAGCCAGGCGCCGACCTGGGGGTCGGCGAAGGCCTCGCGGAGGGCGTCGACGTCGGCCGCGACCGCGTCCAGGGCACCGGCCTCCACGGCAGCCGAGAACAGCGCCTTGGCGTAGCGGCGGGCGGCGGGTCCGGAGTAGCGGGTGTCGCTGGCCATGTCGGACTAGTTGTTGGAGAACTCCTGCTGGAGCTCGTCGACCAGGCGCTTCTGGTCGGCCTCGTTGAACTCGCGCGAGATCACCCGCTCGGCCATGTCGACCGAGAGGCTGACGGCGGCGGCGCGCAGCTCCTGGAGAGCCGAGTTCTTGGCGCGCTCGATCTCCTCGCGGGTGCGCGCGCGCTCCCGCTCGGCTTCGTCCTTGGCGGCCGCGAGGATCTCCTTCTCGCGGGCCTCGGCGCGGGCCTTGGCCTCGGAGACGCGCTGGGCGGCCTCCTTGCGGGCCTGGTCGAGGTCGGCCTGGATGGATTCCTTCATGCGCTCGGTCTCCTCCTTGGCCGCCTCGGCGGCGCTGGCCGCCTCGCGAGCCTGGGACTCCCGATCGATCAGGGCCTTGGAGATCGGGCCGAAGACCACCTTCCACATCAGCGGGAGGGAGAGGGCGAAGATCAGGATGGTCCAGTAGATCGAGCTCGAACCCGAGAACGGGTCGAGTCCGCCTTCACCGGACGCGGCGACGAGGAGGAAGAGGTTCATGCCAGGCTCCTGGGACCTTGCGCCCCGCCGCGCGGGCGGGGCGCCTCGTTCCCTTGGTGGGTAGCTCAGACCTGCTTGAGGGCGATGAGCAGACCGACGACGATGCCGAAGAAGGTGGCGCCTTCGATCAGAGCGGACAGGATCAGGGCGTTGCCGCGGATGTCCGAGGCAGCTTCCGGCTGGCGGGCGATGGCGTCGTTGCCAGCGGCACCGATCTTGCCAATGCCCATGCCGCCGCCGATGACGGCGAGGCCGGCACCGATGGCCGCGAGGGGGATCCACGGCGAAGCGTTGGTGGTCGCCTGCGCGGCGAGTTCGGCGCTATCGGCGGCGGCGGTGAGGAGGAGGTTCAGCATCCTTCTTGTGTGGTTGGTTCAGGAACGATTAGTGGTCCGGGTGCAGACACATGCCCACGAAGATGATCGACAGCAACGTGAAGATGTAAGCCTGCAGGAGGGCCACGAAGCCCTCGATGATCATGATGAAGACCGACAGGCCGACGCCCACCGGGGCGGTGGCCCAGCCCGCGATGGGGCTCATGCTGCCGAAGTAGAGCACCAGGCCCATGAAGCTCAGCAGCACCAGGTGGCCGCCCATCATGTTGGCAGTGAGACGAACGGTCAGGGCGAAGGGCTTGACGCACAGGCCGACGATCTCGATGACGAACATCAGCGGCCAGAGCGCGCCCGGCACGTGGGGCACCAGGCTGAGCCAGAACTTCACCGGGCCCTGGACCACCATGCCGCCGATGAGCATCGTCGCGAAGACGACCAGGGCGAGCGCGGCCGAGACGTAGACGCTGGCCGTGGCGGTGGCCCCGAACGGGACCAGCCCGAACAGGTTCTGGAACATGATGAAGAAGAAGAGGGAGAGGAACAGGGGAAGCAGCTTGTCCCCGTCCTTGCGCCCCAGGTAGGGGTGCACCATCTCCTCCCGAATGAAGGCGACGAAGCCGGCCAGCAGGCGCTGGACCGGGCCGCCGGCGTTGCCGCGGATCGAGCGGGCGACGCCCAGGAAGGCCAGGAAGATCGCGGCCACGGCCCCGACCTGGAAGTAGGTCAGGTTGTACCACTCGATGGTCTGGCCGAAGAGCTCGAACTCGCCTTTCTTGACCGGAAAGACGTGACCGAAGAGCTGCTCGAAAATGCCCCCACCCCCTTCCGAGGACGGAAGGGTGGCATCCGGATTCGTCACGAGGGGAATGTTCACTCTTGGGGGGTCTCCCGCGCGCCGTCGCCGCCCGGCCGTGGGGCCGAACCGCGCGTCGCGCGAAACAGGGCGGTCACGCTGACCGCTTCACCGAGGACCAGGGCCGCCACGAAGGAGAGCAGGAAGGAAGGGTAGTGGTACCAGCCGGTCTTGGCTCCGAGGACGCCTCCGATCAGGACCACGACCAGCTTGCCCAGGAAGCCCATCACCTGCGTCAGCAGCATCGCCTGGTAGTTGCGGGCGTCGGCCTTCTGGGCCATGGCCAGGCGCCGTCGGGCGAACACCAGGGACTCGAGCGCGAGCGAGACGGACCAGCCGACCGCCAGGCCGAGGCGCCAGGACTCGGGCCACAGCGGCCACGAGGCCAGGCCGGCCAGCGCGAGGAGCAGGAGGGGAGTCATTCCCGGTCTTCCGGAGCGTCGGGGGGCGGCCCGCCGTCCTTCCGCCTCGGCCCGGACAGCATCCGGTTCATCCGGTAGATGCCGCCGAACAGGCCGGCGAAGATGCCGACCAGCAGGAAGACGGGAAAGGCGTCCGGACCCAGTAGCCAGGCGTCGAGCCGGTGGCCGAGCCAGCCGAGGATCCCGACGATCGCGGCGAACTCCAGGCCGATGGTGGAGTAACGCGCGTAGTCGTTGCGGGAGTCGGGGCCTTGCGGAGCCACGGGCAGACGGTCGCGGAGGGGAAAGGGCTCTTCCAGTCGTGGAGAGGCGAAAGAGCGAACCGGATTCCCCATGTTTGGCGGGGTCCGACTGGAATGGGGCGGACATTCTAGGGCCGCCTGCCCAGGCTTCAACCGGGCAATTCCAGAATTGCCCAGATGGCACCCAGGCACTACCCTTTCGCGCCCCGAGTTCCTGAGCAACGCACCCGAATCCCGTGGAAACCACCCTGATCCTGTTCAAGCCCGACGCCCTCCACCGAGGTCTCGTCGGCCGCATCCTGGCCCGCTTCGAGGACAAGGGCCTCCAGCTGGCCGGCCTGCGCCTGCTCCGCATGAGCCCGGAGATGGCCGCCCAGCACTACGCCGAGCACGTCGGCAAGCCCTTCTACGACGGCCTGGTGGGCTTCATGACCGGCTCCCCCATCATCGCCATGGCCCTGCGCGGCCCCCAGGCGATCTCGGTCGCCCGCCGCATGATGGGCAAGACCTTCGGCATCGAGGCCGAGCCGGGCACCCTGCGCGGCGACTTCGGCTGCTCCAAGTCCTACAACCTGCTGCACGGCTCCGACTCCGCCGAGAGCGCCGAGCGCGAGCTGGCCCTGTTCTTCCCGGACGGCCTGGAGGACTGGGAGCCGATCCAGACCCCCTGGCTCTGGGACGCCGAGTAAGCTGGTTGCCGGGCCGCCCCGGCCCGATAGCCCCTGCCGATGAAGCGGATCCACCGCCTGCTCCTGACCTTCCCCGCCCTGCTCGCGGCCTGTGGGGGCCTCACCCCTGAAGAAGAGGAGCAGATCGAGGACTACCGCCGGCGGGCCTCCCAGTACTACGAGTCCGGCCGCCCCGAGGACCTCGGCCGGGCCGAGCAGCAGGCTCGGCGCGGCCTCGCCCTCGACCCGGAGAACGCCGAGCTCAACCACATCCTCGGCCGCACCCTGCTCAAGTGGCAGGACGGCCGCCACGTGGTGGCCTCGCTCAAGTACCTCGAGCTGGCCTACGATCTCGACCCCCAGTACCGGACCGCCTACTCGCTCGGGGAGTGCCACCTGCGCCTCGGCGAGCTGCGCCTGAAGCGGGCCGTCACCCTCGAATTGAGCGCCCAGGAGCTCGCCGAGGACGAGACCGAGGCCCGCCAGGAGCTGGCCGATCGCGCCGCCAGCCTGCGGGAGAACGCCCAGGACGACCTGCTCGACGCCGAGAGCTACCTCCAGATCGCGGTCGAGTCGAACCCCGGCAACATCTTCGCCCTCCGCCTGATGGCCAACGCCTACGCCCACCTGGGGCGGCCCGAGGATTCGCTCGACACCATCGAGCTCCTGATCGCCGAGCTGGTCGAGTCGCGCACCTGGAAGAACGAGCGGCTGGCGATGGAGGCCCTCCCCCTGGTCGAGGAGACCATGCTCCGCGACCGCCTCAAGGAGGACCTGGAGATGGAGATGGAGGCGCGCGGCCTGGCCGCGGCGATCCACAAGGCCGCCAAGCGCTACTCCGCCTCCGCCGACATGCTCACCGAGATCCTGAAGCTGGATCCGGGCCGGGAGCAGGAGTACTACAACCGCGGCATGTGCCGATACTGGCTCGGCGACCTGGCCGCGGCGCACGCCGACATGCGGGAGTTCCTGCGCCGGACCTCGCTCGAGTTCGGCGCCGAGCAGGTCGACCGCGCGCTGGACATCGTCAGCGAGTACGAAGGCCAGTCCGCCCGCAGCTCGCAGGGCTGAGCCGACTCAGTCGCGCGCGGGGCGGCGCAGGTCCTTCGGCGGGCTCCAACCGAGCGCCATCGAGCCCTCGTGCCGGACCCCCTCGCGCAGGAAGACCACCGGCAAGGGCTGCCCCTCCGGGCACACCGACAGGGCGTGGCGCAGGCAGCTCAGGTCCACCAGCGGGAAGCCACCGAATTCGATCAGCACGTCGCCCGGCTCCAGGCCGGCCTCGCGGGCCGGGGAGTCCGGCAGGACCTCGTCGAGGGCCAGGAAGGTCGGCGCCGGCCGCTGGAGCTCGGCGGCCAGGGCCGGCAGGTACTTCTCGCGCACCTTCACGCCCAGCCAATGCTGATCCGGCACCGGGAAGGAGAGGTGGGCCTCGAAGGCCAGCAGCACCTCGTCGATCGGGATCGCGAAGGAGAGCGACTCGGAGCGGAACAGCTCACTACAGCTGTCCTCGCAGTCCTCCGGGCAGCCGCTCTGGATCTGGCGGTGGCCGACCTCGCGCAGCGAGGTCTTGATCAAGCCGATCACCTGCCCATGACGGTTGGCCACCAGGCCCCCGCCGTCGCCGGGGTTCACCGTGTTGGTCAGCTGCAGCAGGCCCTCGGTGTGCTCGACCCGGCGGTTGAGGCCGGCGATGAAGCCGAGATCAAGCGAACCGCTGAGGCCGAAGGCGTTGCCCAGGGTGATGGTGACCATGCCCACCCGCAGCGCAGCCGGCCAGGCCAGCGGCGGCGGCGGCACGCCCAATCCCGGCGAGCGGAACAGGGTGAGGCCGAACTCCTCGTCGCGCTCGAGCGGCCAGGCCTCGAAGCTCTCGCCGTCGAAGCGCACCACCCGAACCGTGTCCTCCGGACCGGCGACCAGGGCGGGGGCCACGAACAGGCCTTCCTGGTCGATCACCACGCCGGAGACCAGGACCTTCTGCGGGACCGGGGAACCGGCCCCCGCGGCCACCTCGGCCTCGGTCGGCCCGGGGCCGACCGGCAAGGGGATCTCGACCCGGACCATCGCCGGGCGCAGCGCCATGTGGAGGGAGACCAGCTCCTTCTCCAGGGCGCCCAAGGTGCTGCCCGGGGTGACCACCAGCAGCGAGGAGGGCTCGATCCGGATCGGACTCGGGCAGACCTCGGCCGGCTCGGCGGCGGGCTCACCGCTCTGGGCGGCCGTCAGGAACAGCGCCAGGAGGAGACCCATGCCCGGACTCAGAACTCGCTGCTGCGGTGGCCGACCGGGCTGGCGACCAGGCCGGCTTCGGAGCCGCCAGTCTGCCGGAAACCGGCGCTGTCGCGCAGGAAGCGGTCCAGGTCCTCGCGGGGCACCCGCTGCAGCCCGGGGCCGAACAGCGGCGGCCCGTGGCCCGGGGTGTACTGCAGATCATCCGCCTCGCTCGGGCTGGCCACGACCACCGGGACGACCGGCTCCGCTCCCGCTCCGCCCGCCGGCTCCACCCCGCCCCGGGAGGGAACCCACGGCGGCAGGAAGGCGAGCATCAGGACGGCGGCCGCGGTGCTGTAGAGCCAGGGGCTGCGGAACCAGGGGCGCCGCATGCGCCGGGTGGCGTCGACCGCATCCAGTCGGGAATCCAGGGCATCCCAGAGGCTGGTCTCCAGCACCGGTTCCCGGACCGACGAGACCAATTCCCGCAGCCCTTGGAAGGAGGCGAACTCCTCGGCGCAGGCGGCGCAGCCGACCAGGTGGAGCTCGAGCTCGGCGACCTGATCAGGGAGCAGGTCTTCGCCGGCATGAAGCGGGATCAGGCGGGAGGCGGAGCGGCAGTTCACAGTTCCCGGTCCCCCTCTTCCTTGCCGTGCAGGCGCTCCCAGTGCTGCCGGAACAGCTTGCGGGCGTGGTGCAGGCGCCACCGGACGGTGCCGGCGCTGATGCCGACGCGGCCGGCGATCTCGCCGCAGGACAGGCCCTCGATGTCGCGCAGGGAGAGCACCTCGCGGAATTTCGCCGGCAGGTCCTTGAGCACCCGGTGGACCGCCAGCCGGCGTTCCGTCACCGAGGCCTCGGCCACCGGACCACGCTCCTGGCCGTCCCAGTCCCCCACCAACTCGGCCGCGGCGCCCGGCGTGCCGGCGCTCTGGCGCCGCAGGCGGTCGACCGCGAGGTTGCGCAGGATGCGGTAGAACCAGCTCGAGAAGCGCCGCTTGACGTCGAAGCGCTCGCGGTGGGCGTAGACCTTGAGGAAGGCCTCCTGGGCGATCTCGCGGGCGGTCTCGATGTTGCCGACCACGGCGCGGGCGGTGTGCACGGCGCGCTCCTCGTAGCGCTCGACCAGGACCCGGAAGGCCTCCTTCTGGTCGGCGCAGGCCAGCGCCAGCAGCTCCTCGTCCTGGAGCTGCTCGAAGCCCGAGGCGCCGTCGGCGCGGGCGGGCTGGTGGTGGACGAGACGGAGAGCGGGATGTCCCATGACCTTCCCCTCGGTTACGGGCTGTTCCGGGCCCTCGTTGGCCGGAATCGGGGTCTCGCTCACGACTCCAGGCCCGCCCCGGAGGGCGGCTCGGGCGCCCCGGCCAGCCGATCGGCGGGTCCGGAGCCCGGTTCGGCGACCTCCGACTCCTGCTCGTGGCCGGTCTGGGCCGGGTTGAGGGCGGTCTCGAGGGTGGCCATGGATGCCGCCATGAAGCGGAATTTGCGCCGGCGCTGCTCGATCAGCTCGTCGGTGGACAGGCGGCTCAGCTCCTGCAGCCATTCGACCAGGCGCTGCTTGAGCAGGCCCAGGGCCGCGACCGGGTCCTGGTGGGCGCCGCCGACGGGCTCCGGCACCACCTCATCGATGATGCCCAGCCGCTGCAGCGGGCCGGCGGTCAGCTGCAAGGCCTCGGCGGCCTGCTCGCGTCCGTCGGCGCTGTGCCACAGGATCGAGGCGCAGCCCTCGGGCGAGATCACGCTGTACCAAGAGTTCTCCAGCATGCCCACGCGGTCGGCGACGGCGATGCCGAGGGCGCCGCCGGAGCCGCCCTCACCCAGCACCACGGCCACGATCGGGACCCGGATGCCGAACATCTCGTGGATGTTCTCCGCGATCGCGCGCGCCTGACCGCGCTCCTCCGCCCCGACGCCCGGGTAGGCGCCCGGAGTGTTCACCAGGCACACCACCGGCAGCCCCATGCGCGCGGCGAGCTGCATCTTGCGCAGGGCCTTGCGGTAGCCCTCGGGGTGGGCCGAGCCGAAGTTGCAGGCCATCCGGCTCTTGGTGTCGCGGCCCTTGCGGTGACCGACCAGCATCACCCGCACGCCGTCGAGGGTGGCGAGGCCGGTGACCATGGCCTGGTCGTCGGCGAAGTAGCCGTCGCCGTGCAGCTCGACCCAGTCCTCGCAGCAGTGCTCGATGAAGTCGCTGACCAAGGGGCGCCGCGGATGGCGGGCGACCTGGACCCGGTCCCAGGGGCTGAGGTCGCCGTAGACCTCTTCGGTGAGCCGCTGCAGACGCTCGCGGTAGAACTTGAGCTCCTCGCTCAGGTCCTGGCTGGTCTGTTCGGCGAGCTCCTCCAGCTCCCGCAATCGGGAGCGCACGTCCTCGATCGGCTTCTCGAAGGGCAGCACTTGGAGGGCGTCCTGGGCGGCGTTCTTCTTGCTCTTGGCCATGATCGTGTCGGGGCGGCTATCAAGCCGCCCGCGGAAACCTTAGGATACCTCGCTCAAGAGGCGGAAAAGCAAGGGAAATGAGCAACGGAGCCTGGCGAGTCGAATTGGAATTGTCCCCGGACCGGAGTGATCCGGTCGGCGAGGCGGCGCGAACCGCCCTGGAGCACCGCGGCCTGACGCTGGGAGCCGGGGTCCGGTCGGCGCGCGCCTTCCTCCTGCCCGGACGCCTGCAGCGATCCCAGGTCGAGGAAGCCAGCCGGCGCCTGTTCGCCGACCCGGTCACCGAGACCGCCCGGATCCTGGCGCCGCAGGAGCGGCCGCCGCAGGGCGAGTCGATGGTCGTGATCCGTCGCCTGCCCGGAGTGGCCGACCCGGAAGGCCACTCCGCCGAGCGCGCCCTGCGCCTGGTCGGCGTGGAGCTCGAGGAGGGCGAGACGGTCGAGTCCTACCGCGCCTTCCGCGTCGAAGGCGAGGTCGACAGCGCCGCGCTGGTCGAGGCCGGCACCCGCGCCCTGGCCAACCCGGTGATCGAGGCCGTCTGCGCCGGCACCGAGGTGATCGAGCTCCATCCGCAGCCGGCCGCCCGGCCCAGTCCGCGGCGCGAGATCCCGCTGCTGGAAGCCGACGACGATCGCCTGGCGGCGGTCAGCGCCGAGATGAGCCTCGCGCTCTCCACCGAGGAGATGCGTTCGATCCAGGACTTCTATCGCCAGCAGGAGCGCGAGCCGACCGACGTCGAGCTGGAGACCCTGGCCCAGACCTGGTCCGAGCACTGCAAGCACAAGACCCTGACCGGGCCGGTGAGGCTGACGGTGCGCGACGAGGCCGGCGCGGTGGTCGCCGAACGCGAGTACCAGAACCTGCTCAAGCAGACCGTCTTCGAGGCCACCCAGCGGCTGTCGCCGGAGTGGTGCTGGAGCGTCTTCAAGGACAACGCCGGGGTGGTGGCGATGACCGAGGACATTGGCATCGCGATCAAGGTCGAGACCCACAACCACCCCAGCGCGCTCGACCCCTACGGCGGCGCCGGCACCGGCATCGGCGGGGTGATCCGCGACATCCTCGGCACCGGCCTGGGCGCGCGGCCCTTCGCCGGCACCGACGTCTTCTGCGTCGGCACCAGCGAGATGAGCGGCGACGAGATCCCGCCCGGCACCATGCACCCGGACCGCATCCTCGACGGCGTCATCGCCGGGGTGCGCGACTACGGCAACCGCATGGGCATCCCGACCGTGTCCGGCACCGTGATCCGGCACCCGGGCTACGTCGCCAACCCGCTGGTCTACGCCGGCTGCGTCGGCGAGATCCCGCGCGACTGCGTCGAGAAGGCCGCCCGGCCCGGCGACGCCATCGTCTCGATCGGCGGCCGCACCGGCCGCGACGGCATCCACGGCGCCACCTTCAGCTCCGAGGCCTTGCACGAGGAGTCGGAGACGGTCGACGCCGCGGCGGTGCAGATCGGCGACCCGATCACCGAGAAGAAGGTGCTCGACGTGATGATGGTCGCGCGCGACCGCCGGCTGTACTCGGCGGTCACCGACTGCGGCGCCGGCGGCTTCTCGAGCGCGGTCGGCGAGATGGGCGAGGAGTGCGGCGCCGAGGTCGAGCTGTCGACCGCGCCGCTCAAGTACCCCGGCCTGAGCTACTGGGAGATCTGGATCTCCGAGGCGCAGGAGCGCATGGTCTTCTCGGTGCCGCCCGAGACGCTCGAGGCCTTCCTCGCGCTGTGCGGCGACTACGAGGTCGAGGCCACCGTGCTCGGGAGCTTCACCGACACCGGCCGGCTGGTGCTGCGCTGGCACGGCGAGGTGGTCGGCGACATGCCGATGGACTTCCTCCACGGCGGCGTTCCGCAGCCGCTGCGGCAGGCCGAGCTGGTCGACCGCGCGCTGCCCGAGACCGCCTGGCCGGCGGAGGCCGACGCCGGTGAGCTGCTGCTCGCCGCCTTGGCCCACCCCAGCGTCGCCAGCAAGGAGTGGGTGGTGCGCCAGTACGACCACGAGGTGCAAGGCGGCACCGTGGTCAAGCCCTACCAAGGACCGCTCGGCCGCGGTCCCGGCGACGGCACCGTGGTGAAGCCGCGCCTGGAGCTCGACGCCGGCGTCGCCATCGGCTGCGGCATCGCGCCCCGCATCGCCGAGCTGGACGCCTACGCCGGAGCCGCCTGCGCGATCGACGAAGCGGTCCGCAACGTGGTCGCCGCCGGCGGCAACCCGCACCGCGTCGCCCTGCTCGACAACTTCTGCTGGGGCGACTGCCGCAAGCCTGACCGCTTCGGGACCATGGTGGTCGCCGCCGAGGCCTGCCGCGACCTGGCCCTGGCCTACGGCGCCCCCTTCGT
>CAZXTO010000022.1:0-18879 GCA_964643675.1 uncultured Planctomycetales bacterium | reverse complement strand
CCCTGCGACCACGTGCTGCTGGCGCTCGGCCAGGGCGAGGACTGGTCGCTCCTGCCCGAGGGCTGGGAGCACCGCGACGGCCGCATCTACCGCGGCGAGGAAGCGCTGCCGGTGTTCGCGGCCGGGGATCTCGCGACCGGTGACGGCACCGTCACCCACGCCATCGGCAACGGCCGGCGCGTGGCCGGGCTGGCGCTGCGCGCGCTCGGCGTCGAGGCCGAGCTCTTCGAGCGGCCCGACCGCGCCAAGGCGGTGCCGGTGACCGACATCCGCCTCGACCACTTCGCGCCGACGCCGGTCTACGCCGACCGCCACCTGCCGGTGCCGGAGCGGCTCAACGGCTTCGCCGAGGTCAACCGCGGCATGGCCGAGGCGCTCGAGGCGCACCGCTGCTTCAGCTGCGGCCACTGCACCGAGTGCGACACCTGCCTGGTGTACTGCCCCGAGGGCATCATCCGCCGCCAGACCCAACACGGCTACGAAGTCGACTACAGCTACTGCAAGGGTTGCGGCATCTGCGTGACCGAGTGCCCGCGCAGCGCCATGGAGATGCAATCGTCATGACCGTCGAACTCCTCAGCGCGAACCACGCCTCCGCCCGGGCCGCCACCCTGGCCGGGCGCGCCAACCGCTTCGGCCGCGGCTTCGGCGGCGGCGTCTACCCGATCACGCCGCAGTCCGAGTGCATCGAGCTCCTGTGCAAGCAGGACTTCGACAAGGGCGCGGTGGTGCGCGTCGAGTCCGAGCACAGCGCGATGGCGGTGTGCATCGGCATGGCGCTGTCGGGCGCGCGGACCTTCACCGCCTCGTCCTCGAACGGCCTGGCCTACATGGCCGAGAACGTGTTCGCGGCCGCCTTCTACCGCCTGCCGGTGGTGATGATGGCGGTCAACCGCACGCTCGGGCCGCCGTGGAACATCTGGGTCGACCACGGCGACACCCTGATGCTGCGCGACGCCGGCTGGATCCAGTTCTACTGCGAGGACAACCAGGAGGTCGCCGACACCACCCTGCTCAGCTACCGCCTGGCCGAGGACCCGCGGGTCCTGCTGCCGGCGATGGTGTGTCAGGACGCCTTCGTGCTGTCGCACACGATGATGATGACCGACCTGCCCGGCCAGCACGAGGTCGACGACTTCCTGCCGCCGCTCGAGCTGCCGCACGCGGTGGCGCACACGCCGGTCACGATGGGCGGCCTGGACTTCCCGCACGAGACCGAGGTCCACCGCCGCGAGCACCACGAGGCGATGCTGCGCGTGCCCGGCGTCTACCAGGAGGTGCAGGACGCCTTCGAGCGCCACTTCGGCCGGCGCCCGGCCGACCGCGTGGTGGAGTACCGGATGGAAGACGCCGAGGTGGTCTTCGTGTCGATGGGCACCACCGCCAGCACCGCCCGGGTGGTGGTCGACGCCGCCCGCGAGCGCGGCATCAGGGCCGGGTCGCTGCGGGTGCGCATGTTCCGCCCCTTCCCCGAGGACCTCCTGCGCCGCTGGCTGAAGGGCCGCGAGCGCGTCGCGGTGCTCGACCGCGACGTCTGTCCGGGCATGGGCGGGATCCTGTGGAGCGAGCTGCGCGGGCTGGCGCCCGACGGCATCGTGCAGAACTACATGCTCGGGCTCGGCGGCGGCGACGTGCGCCCCGAGCACCTCGAGCAGGTGCTCGAGGACCTGCTGGCGCTCGGGCGCAGCGGGGAGCCGAAGATGATGGAGGTGGCCTGATGAGCTCCGACCCCGTGACGCATTCGGAACCCCTGCTGTGCGGCCTGGTGCAGACCGAGGCCGACCGCGCGGAGCCGCTGCTGCGCGCCGGCAACACCAACTGCGGCGGCTGCGGCATGTCGGTGGGCCTGAACATGCTCAGCCGCGCGATCGCCCAGCGGCCGGTGCAGATGGTGATCCCGGCCTGCTGCGGCATCGTGACCGCGGGGCAGTATCCCTACTCCGCCTACGGCGCGCCGGTGGTGGCGAGTACCTTCGCCTCGGCGGCGGCGGTCGCGACCGGCCTGGCGCAGGTGGCGAGCATGAACGGCGACAACACGCGGGTGATCGCCTGGGCCGGCGACGGCGGCACCTACGACATCGGCATGGCCACCCTGTCGGCGGCGGCGGAGCGCAACGAGGACGTGCTCTACATCTGCTACGACAACGAGATCTACGGCAACACCGGCGGCCAGCGCTCCTCGGCGACGCCGGCCGGCGCCACCACCACCACCACGCCGAGCGGCAAGGACATCGAGAAGAAGGACATCCTCGGCATCATGGCCGCGCACCGCGTGCCCTACTGCGCCACGGTCAGCCTGGCGCACCCCGAGGACACCCACCGCAAGCTGGAGCACGCGCTCGACGCGCGCGGCTTCCGCTTCCTGCACATCCTGGCGCCCTGCCCGACCGGCTGGAAGTCCGAGCCGGCCGAGGGCATCGAGCTGGTGCGGCTGGCGGTGCGGGCGGGCCTTTTCCCGGTCTACGAGGTCTACGACGGTGACCGCTACCGGGTCAACGTGGAGCCCGAACTGAGCCGCGCGGCGCTGGAGCAGTACTTCTCGCTCCAGGGCCGCTTCCGCAAGAACGCCGTCGACCTGGACCGGGTCCAGGAGATGGTCGAGCGAAACTGGAAGCAACTGCGCGCGCGCGCGGGAGAGGCTTCATGAGTGAACGACCCCAGAACCCGAGCCAGCCCGCCTGCCCGCCGTCCGGCAAGCAGGTCTACTGCCGCCGCACCGAGCAGGAGCTGCCGGTCGGCGAGCACCAGCGCTGCCCCTACTGCTACGGCCAGGAGAACGAGATCGTCTCCGGCAAGCACCGCACCTTCTGCGACTTCCGCCCCGGCGTGGACCCGATCCACTTCGGCTTCCCGGAGGACGCGGGGCGGGATTTGAAGGCGTAGCCCCAGTTTGATCGGAGTGGGAGCGCCGGGCGGGCCGTGTGACGACCCGCCCGGCGGCGGTGGTCAGAGTTGGATGAGGTTCGTCTTGGTGCAGGAGTCCAGATCGATCGCCTGGAGCACGATCGCTCCACATGCCGAGGAGGGGACGTTGGCTTGGACGGCTGCCGTTCCGCCCGGATCTGAGAAGACCACCTGGTACCCGGGGGAAGGCGTCCACAGGGGCTCGAGGTCGATCTGGAGCGGCGAACACGGGAACCCGGGGGGGATCAGGTAGCCATGTCCCGCGTTGCCCCAGAGGAAGACGACTTGGCCGTAGGGAGTGGCGTTCTCAACCGTGAAATCCACCGCTCCAGGGCAGGATCCAATGGACGAGAGGGTCGGCCCGCCATGGATGTAAATGTCCTGGACCTGGTTCGCGTCATCGGGAACCAGCCCCTCCGCCTTGCTGACGAAGGCGAGGAAGCGGCCGTCACCGGAGAGCGCCGGATAAAAGCTGTCCCGATTTCCTTCCTCCCCGGCGGAGCTCAGGCTCCAGCGGGATGTCTGAAGGTGGAGCCGGTGGTACCGGAAGACGTCCTGGGCGCCATTGGTGTCCCCGGGAACGAGGTTGGAGGCCAGGCTGTAGTAGGCGACGATCGAACCATCGTCGGAAAGCGAGGGTCGCAGGCTGTCGCCGTTTCCTTCCAGGCCGGCGCTGTCAACGCTGACCCTGGTGGTCGCTCCGGCTACCCGGTCATGGAGGAACACATCCATGCTCGAGTTTTGATCTTGGTCCACCAGCGAGGATGCGGAGCTGTGGAAGGCGATTAGGCTGCCATCCGAATTCATCACGGGGAAGGTGCTGTCCCCGTTCCCGATGGTCCCGTCGCTGTGTCGACTCACGAGAGCGGTCGTTCCCGCGGCACGATCCCGAAGGAAGACGTCGTCCACGCCATTGATGTCGCTCGCGTCGAGGTTCGTGGCCGAACTCTGGAAGGCGATCAGGTTCCCGTCATCGGAGATGGCGGGGTAGATGCTGTCGCTGTCGGCCTGCGATCCGGTGGAGTCGAGGCTGATCCGTTCGGTCGCGCCGGTCTGGCGGTCGTGGAGGAAGATGTCCGCGGCGTTGTTGGTGTCTCCTGCCACGAGGTTGGCGGCGGCGCTCCGGAAGACGACGAAGCGGCCATCCGGCGTGATCGCGGGGTACTCGCTCCAGCCCGTTCCTTGGACCCCCGAGGAGTCGACGCTGACCCGGAAGGTCTCCGCGCTGGAGCGGTCGTGGACGAAGACGTCGGGGATGCCATTGGTGTCGTTCGGAACGAGGTTGCTGGTCCAGCTGTAGAAAGCGATGAAGCGTCCATCAGGGGTGATGCTGGGGTAGAAGCTGTCGCCATCTCCCTGCACACCCTGGCTGCTCTTGCTGATGAGTTCGACCTGGCCCGTCCGGCGGTCCATCAGGAAGACGTCGCGGTGGTTGTTGTTGTCGTTCGGAACGAGGTTGCTGGCCGCGCTCTCGAAGACGACGTAGCGGCCGTCGGAGGAGACGTCGCAGTAGAGGGACCAGTCGTTCGCTTCCTCGCCGAGCGAGTTCACGCTGATCCTCTGGGTTCCGTGGGGGCGAGCCGCGGGCGACGTTCCTTCGCCCCGGAAGAGGACCCAGACGGCGCCGGCGCGATACCCGCCATCAGTGTCGTGGGGGGAGCCCACCGCCATGTCCAGCCGGCCATCTTGGTTGAGGTCGCCGATGAAGGAGGTGGAATGGCCGAAGGAGCCGGCGTCGGGGAGGGGGCCGCCGAAGCCGCCGACCCCGTCCTCGATCACGCGCTCGTTCAGGACGGTCCCATCAGTGTCCAAGACGAGCAACCAGACCTGGCCGACGGCGTCGAGCGTCCCGGTGGGACCGTCATATCCGTGCGCACCAACGACCAGCTCATTCGTCGCGCCGTTCCAGGCGAGGCCGCGCCCGAGGGCGTCGTGCTGGTTCACGCCGGAGAACCCCCCTTCCAGGTTGCTGATCTTTTGGCTCCGGTCGACCGATCCGTCCGTCTTCAGGAACAGGATGTACACGGCGCCGGCGCCCAGCTCGCCATCATCGTCACCGTAGGCCCCGACCGCGAGGTCTTCCACCCCGTCCTGGTCGAGGTCGCCGAGGCCGACGCTGGCGATCCCGAAGCGATCGTTCGTGTCCAGAGTGTGCGTGAATCCGTTCACGCTCTCCGAGATCTCGGTGTAGTTGCGGATCGTCCCGTCTCGGTTCATGAAGCAGATCCACATCCGCCCTCCCATGGTGGAGGAATTCGACCACCCAGGGTCCGCTCCGATCGCGAGGTCCTGGATGCCGTCGTCGTCTAGGTCCCCGATCAGCGCGACCGAAGCGCCGAAGTTCTCGGATTCTGCGAAGACCGGGGGAGCCCCGTTGGTTCCCTCCCGCAGCTCGACCACTCCGCCGGGCTTCACGTGGCCAGGATTGGCCGGGTCCATGAAGAGAATGAAGACGCTCCCCTTGTTGATATTCGTTCCTGAGCCGATGTTCCGACCGTGGCAGCCGACGGCGAGATCCGAAGCGCCGTCCTGGTCGAGGTCGCCGATGTCGACGACGTCATTGCCGAACTGGTCCTCGATGTTCAGGGTGTTGTCCGGAAAGCCCCCCTTGCCATTCGAGATCTGCACCGAAGAGGCCACGGTCCCGTCGGAGGCGAGGAACAGGACCGAGATCTCGCCCCTCCAGTTGTTGGAGAGGTCGGCCCCCACGACCAGTTCATCGAGGCCGTCGCCGTCGAGATCCGAGACCCCGGACAAGCCGAAGCCGAAGCGGGAATCCCCGCAGTAGATGGACCCGATCCCGCCGCTGGTGCAGCTGATCATCTGTTCTCCGATCACCTGTGCGGGGAGGAAGGAACCGATCACGGTCGAGCCGGTCATGGCGAGGAGGACGGCAAGAAAGCGCTGTTTCATGGAAGGTAGTCGAGGTGTGGGGTGCGGCGGAGTCGCCGCCAGGAAAGGGTTGTTGGCTCCCCTCCCCGCGGGGGGAGGGCAACGCGACATGTCGATGGGAAGGACGCGCTGATGGGGGCGGATTCGCGCACCGGGATTCCTCGGGTTCGGGGCGCCACCTCGGCGGGGTATGCTGAGGAGCTGGGTGAGCTCGCGTCGTGCTTCGGCCTGCCGGCTCCGGCCTCGCCTCTTCCTCGTGACAAACTCCCCGCCCGGACGCTCGATCTCCGCAGAGCTGGCGCGGCTTCATCCCGCGGCAGCGGCTTGGCCCGCGATCGGGCTTGCAGACTGCCTCGCCCTCCTCCGCGCCTGCATCCAGACCACCGCCGCGGTCGCGGACGAGTGGGCGCGGCTTTCCTGCCAGCTCAAGCGGGCGGATCCGGAGTCGCGTTGGTTGGGCGAGGAGATGGTGCTCGGGCCGGCCACCACCCTGCGGCACCTGCGGCTTTATGCCGACACCCTCGAGCGGGGCACCGACGGGCCGGCGCCGGGCACCCACGACGGCCCGGGCGGCCGGCTGATCGTGCCGGTGTTCCCCTCGCTGCCCTTCGACCGGATGCTCTACCCCGGCACGCGGGCCGAGGTCTGGCTCGAGCCGGACGAGGCGGCCTCGCGCGGCCGCCCCGGTCCGGGCGGGCTGTGCGCAGTGCTCGGCGCCGGCAACGTCAGCTCGATCCCGCTGACCGACGCGCTGCACCAGCTGCTCTACCAGGACCGGGTGGTGGTCGTGAAGCTGAACCCGGTCATGGCCGGCTTGCGGCCGGTGTTCGAGCGCGCCTTCGCGCCGCTGGTGGAGCCGGGCTACCTGGCCTTCGTCGAAGGCGGCGCAGAAGAGGGCGCGGCGCTGGTCCACGACGAGCGGGTCGACGCCGTGCACATCACCGGCAGCCACCACACCTATGACGCGGTGGTCTGGGGCAGCGGCGAAGAGGGCGAGCGCCGCCGCGCCGCCGGCACCCCGCTGCTCGACAAGCCGGTCACCGCCGAGCTCGGCTGCGTGTCGCCGGTGCTGGTCGTGCCCGAGCGCTGGGACCGCGCCGACCTGAAGCAGCAGGCGCGCTCGGTCGCCGGCATGGTCGCCCACAACGGCAGCTTCAATTGCAACGCCGCCAAGCTGATCGTGACCTCGCGCCACTGGCCGCAGCGGGCCGCCTTCCTGCGCGAGCTGCGCGAGGCGCTGGCCGCGACCCCGCTGCGGCAGGCCTGGTATCCGGGCGCCGCCGGCCGCTGGGCCAAGTTCGCCGAGCGCTACCCGCAGACCGAGAGTTACGGCGGCGAGGAGGGCGGCGCCACGCCCGAGGGCGCCCTGCCCTGGGCCTTCATCCCCAACGTGTCAGCCGAGGCCGGCGAGCTGGCCCTGACCGAGGAGTCCTTCTGCGGCGTGGTCGCCGAGTGCGCACTGGACGCCGCCGGCCCCGAGGACTTCCTCGCCCAGGCGACCGCCTTCGCCAACGACTCGGTGTGGGGCAGCCTGTCCTGCACGATCCTGGCGCCGCCGATCACCGACCGCGAGGCGCTCGACCGCGCCGTCGCCGAGCTGCGCTACGGCGGCGTGGCGGTGAACGGCTGGGCCGCGGTGCTGTTCGTGCTCGGCCAGACCACTTGGGGCGCCTTCCCGGGCCACCCGCCGACGGACATCCGCTCCGGCGCCGGCTGGGTCCACAACACCGGCCTGCTCGACCACCCCGAGAAGTCGGTGGTGCGCTTCCCCTTCCGGCCGCCGATGAAGCCGGTCTGGGACCCCAGCCACCGGCGCCTGCGATCGCTCGGCCGCGGCCTGGCGCGCTTCGAGGCGCGGCCGGGCATGGGCCGGCTGATGCGGCTGGCCGCGGCGGCGATGCTGGGTTGAGTCCGACGGGATCGCGAGCTTCGGTCGCCGACCCGCCCTCTCCAGCCGCTGAAGCTATCCTGTCCGCACCGTGGGCGGCATCACCTTCACCGCGACCGACCTGGTCGTCTTCCTCGGCTTCCTGGCCTTGGTCGTCGGCGTGTCGCTGTACGCCTCGCGGCGGGAGCGCAGCACCGAGGACTACTTCCTCGCCGGCCGCAAGCTGAGCTGGTGGCTGATCGGGGTGTCGCTGATCGCCTCGAACATCTCGACCGAGCACTTCGTCGGCATGGCGGGGCAGGCCTACGGCGAGATCGGCCTGGCGGTGGCGAGCTGGGAGTGGATCGCGGCCGTGACCTTGGTGATCGTGGCGGTCTGGCTGCTGCCGAAGTTCCTGAGCGCTGGCATCTACACCATGCCGGAGTACCTGGAGCACCGCTTCGATCACGGCACCCGCGCGATCATGGCCGGCTACCTGATGGCGGCCTACGTGATCGTGCTGCTCGCGGGCGTGCTCTACACCGGGGCGACGATGCTCAACGGCATCTTCGGCCTGCCGGAGCTCTTCGCCGGCTGGTTCGAGCTGTCGACCGCGGCCGACGCGCCGTGGCAGGAGAGCGCCAAGGTCTGGTCGACCGTGGCCGGCGTGTGGCTGATCGGCATCGTCGCCGGCGCCTACACCATCTACGGCGGCTTGACCGCGGTGGTGTGGTCCGACCTGCTGCAAGGCGGCGCCTTGCTGCTCGGCGGCGCCTTGGTCGCCTTCCTGGCGCTGAACGAGCTCGGCGACGGCAGCCTGCTCGACGGCTGGGCGAGCTTCGTCGAGCACAACGAGGCCAAGCTGCACGTGATCAAGCCGCTCGACCACCCGGAGCTGCCGTGGCTGGCGGTGCTGATCGGCGGCATGTGGATCCCCAACTTCTTCTACTGGGGATTGAACCAGTTCATCACCCAGCGCGCGCTGGGGGCCAAGAGCCTGGCCGAGGGCCAGAAGGGCATCCTGTTCGCCGCGCTGCTCAAGCTGGTGATCCCCTTCATCATCGTCATGCCCGGGATCATGGCCTTCCAGCTCTACGGCCAGAAGCTGGGCGAGGGCTCCGGCGACGAGGCCTACCCGCACATGATCGCCAACCTGCTGCCGCCGGAGTTCCGCGGCATCATGTTGGCGGCGCTGTGCGGCGCGGTCATGAGCACCTTCAACTCGGGGGTGAACTCGGCCTCGACGATCTTCACCATCGACCTCTACAAGAGGTATCTGCGGCCGGACAGCACGCCCGCGAACGACGTGCGCGTGGGCCGTTGGGCGACCGCGGTGTTCGTCCTGATCGCCTGCCTGTGGGCGCCCTTCATCCTCGGCTTCGAGGGCGTCTTCCAGTACATCCAGGAGATCTGGGGCTTCATCTCCCCCGGCATCCTGGCGGTCTTCGTGGTCGGCCTGCTGAACCCGCGCACGCCGCCGGCCGCCGCCAAGACCGGCCTGGTGCTCGGCCTGGCGCTCTACGCCGTGTGCCGCTTCGGCGAGCACTTCCTGCCCGGCCAGTGGATCGTCGACTTCAACGCCTGGCCCTTCCTCCACCACATGGCGCTGATCTTCCTGACGCTGGTGGCGGTGATGCTGGTGATGACCAAGCGCGCCCCCCTGGCCGAGCCGCGCACCATGCCCGTCAGCCGCATCGACGTCACCCCGCACCCGCGCGTGAAGCTCTACGGCGCCGTCGTCGTCCTCCTGACCGCCGGCCTCTACGCCCTGTTCTGGTAATTCGGGGTCAGACGTCGATTTCAGCCGCCAGCCTGCTCCCGGCCAGCCTCCAGGATCTGATCCAGGTAGCCCTGGAACTCCGCCTTCGCCGCGGCAGGAGCATGATCCAACGCCCGCCGCGAAGCCTCTGCCGCCTGCTCCGGCTTCCCGTTGGCGAGGTAAGCCCAGGCCAGGGTGTCCAGGACCTGCGGATCGGTCGGGGTCATCCCGGCAGCGGCTTCCGCCAGGACCAAGCCCAGGGCGGAGTCCAGGCTCTCCGCGACGATGGCCGGGTCCACGAGTTGCCAGGCGAACTCGTTGAGCTCGGCCGCGCTGAGGCCGTTCCAAATCCCGAGGGATTCCTGGATCGCGACTCCGCCTTCCGCAGCCAGCGCCAAGCCGCGCGCTTCGAGTCGCTTCGAGACCTCGAGCTCACCCTCCGCCCAAGTCGATCGAGCGAGGTGCAGGCACATGGCCCAATCGGTGACCGAGGCGGGGTCTTCCATGAAGTCGCGCAGGGTGTCGAGCTCCAAGGCGGCGAACTCGGCGAGCTGGATGTACTGATCCGTCGGCTGTGACCAGCCTGGGCGCTGGGACCCGTACTCGTGTGCGACGCGGAAGTGCTCTGCCGCTTCATGAGGCTCCCCACGCCCGAGCAGGATGGCGCCGAGGTGGAGGCGAGGCTCCGGGAGGGTGGGATCGAGCGCGGCCGCCTGCCTGAATTCTCGTTCGGCGTCGGCGGCGCGCCCGGTCTCTTGCAGGACGATGGCCAGGTTCGTCAAGGCCATGGCCCCATAGGCCGGGTCGAGCTCAGCGGTCCTGCGGTAGGAAGCCTCTGCTTCCTCAAGCCGGCCGGCCATGCGGAGGACCTCGGCGAGGGCGAAGTGGGCACGGCAATCGTCCGGCGCCAAGCTCGTGGACTTCCTCAACTCGCGTTCGGCTTCCGCCAACCTCTGCGTGGCCCGCAAGAGACCTCCGAGGCTGAGGTGCGCCTCGACGCGGTCGGGGTCGATCTGGATCGCCCGTCGAAGCGAGGGTTCTGCCTCGTCCAACATCCCCAGCTGGGCGAGGAAGGAGCCCCGGTTCAGGTGGGCTTCGTAGGACTCCGGATCGATCTGCAGCGCCGCCTCGATCTGGTCCACCGCCTCTTGATAGCTCCCCTGGGAGAACAGCAGCGTGCTGTAGTTGACCCGACCGTGGACCTCGTCTGGCGTGGCCTCGATGGAGCGCAGGAAACAGCTCTCCGCCTCCTCGAGGCGCCCGCTGTTCTCGTAGAGCCTCCCGAGGCGAGACCGGATCCGGCCGTCATCGCCGCCGAGCTGGAGAGCCCGGAGGTGCAGGGGCTCGGCCTCTTCCGGCCGCCCGGTCTCTTCCAGGAGGACCGCCAGGTTGTAGTGCCCCTCCCATTCCTCCGGGAGGGACTCCACGGCAGCGCGGAGCTGGGGCTCTGCTTCCGGCCAACGTTGGAGCTCGGCCAGCATGCTGCCGTACTTCAGATGGCCCTCGCCATTCATCGGGTCGAGCTCCATGGCGCGGCGGAATCCCTCCTCGGCTTCCTCGTGGCGCCCGTCCTCGCCGCAGATCGCCGCCAGATCGATGATGGCCCTGGGGTCGGAGGGGTCGAGGTGAACCGCCTCGCGGAACTGCCGCTCCGCCTCCTCGAGCTCCCCGCGTTCACGCAGCGCGCGACCCAGGCCGAGGCGGCCGAGGGAGTTCTCCGGGTCTCGGCCGACGGCCTCCCGGAGGACCCGGACGGCTTCCTCCGCGCGGCCCGTGTCGAGGTAGAGCTGGCCGAGGTTGACGGAGGCGGCGAAGTCTTCCGGGTCCTCCTCTCTCACCTGCTGGTATTCCTGCTCCGCTTCCTAGGTGCGCTCAGAGTCGGCGAGCAGGATCCCGAGGTTGGTCCGGGCCTTGGTGTGTCCAGGATCCCATTCGAGGGCGCGCCGGAGGCTGGCCTCCGCTTCCGCCATCCGCCCGAGCGCTTGGAACGCGTTGCCGCGGCTGAAGTGACCGTTCGGATCCTCTGATTGGAGTTCGAGGAACCGGTCGAAGACCTCGATGGCCTCTTCGTGCTGGCCCTTCCGACCGAGGGCGAGTCCGAGGTCGTACCAAGGCCCAGGGAAATCTGGGGCCAGCTCGACGGCGCGCAGGAAGTGCCCGTATGCCTCGTCTCCTTGATCCAGGTGGACCAGCGCGATGCCGAGGCCATGGCGGAGGCCCGCGGCCGAGGGATTCTCGAGCAGTCCAGCGCGGAAGATCTCCTCCGCTTCCTCATGGCGTCCCGCATCGATGAGGGAATTGCCGAAGTTCTGATGCAAAAGCATGTTGCCCGGATGGACGGAGATCCCGGCCCGGAATTGGGCTTCCGCCTCCTCGGGTTTCCCAGCCAGCTTCAGGATCTGCGCCATGCTCGCGTGGAGGTGGGGGGACTCCGGGCGGATCGCCAGCGCCTTCCGCCCCCAGGTCTCGGCCTCCTCGAGGCGACCCAGCCGCATCAAGGCCACGCTGTAGGCCTGGACCATCCCGTAGTGATCCGGCTCGATGGCCAGGCCCGCAGCCGCCGCTTCGAGGGCCTCTTCGTGGCGACCGAGCTCGTCGAGGATCTCCCGGTGGATGGCGTAGGCCGCGGTCATCTGGGGAGAGAGCCGGATGGCCTCCAGGCAGCACTCCTCTGCCTCGGCGAGCCGGCCTTGCTTTCGGAGATTGGCTGCCAGGTTGCCCCAGGCAGGAGCGAACTCCGGCTGGATCTCCAGCGTCCTCCGCCAGGCCGCTTCACTGGCGCCGCGTTGGTCCGCGGTCCGCCACTCCTTGAAGACCCCCGTTCCGCCCAATGCCTCCGCGCGGAAGAAGTGGGTGAGGTGGTGGTCCGGCCAGCTCGTCAGGAAGGAATCCAAGACCCCTCGCAGCCACGGGCCGGGATGCTCCAACTTGGCCATGGCAGACGCCATGCCGGCGAGGTCGTGGAACTGGATGGTCGGCGAGATCAGCGTGGCATGGTGGAAGGCATCCCGGGACTGCTCGAACTTGCGTTGGGCGGCCTCTCCGTCGAGGCGCTCGGCCACCTTGAAGAGCCGCTCTCCTTCCATGGACCACTCCAATGGCGTGGTGGGCCGACCGAGGGAATCGAGGAGCTCGGCGGCCTCCTCCGATCGCCCGCCGAGCTCGAGCATGGCCACACGGACCCGCTGCAGGCTGGGGGATCCGGCGAGGGGTCCGTCGTAGCGGTCGAGTTCGTCCAGGCCGGCCGCGGCTCCCTGCTCCTCGGCGAGGGCGAGGAGGCTCCCGCTCAGCGCCTGGGCGTATTCACGGCGGTGAGGGCGCTCCTCGAGCAGCCGCTCGGCGGTTTGGAATTCGGTCAGGCTGGCTTCCGCGTCGCCCTGGACATAGAGGAGGAAGAAGCCGTTGTGCAAGTGGTCACGACCGGTCTGCATCAGGTCGGCGACCTGCTGCGCCTCGACCTCGTCGAGGTGGGTGTAGATCCACGTGCCCAGACCCGTCAGCAGGGGCAGGCCGACGAAGACGACGACGGCGGTCACCGCGACGAGTCCCCGGTTCCGACTCGCGAATTTCTGGAAGTGGTAGATCGCGCTGGCCGGACGCGCGACGATCGCCTCTCCGGCGAGCCATCGCTCCAGGTCCGCGGCCATCTCCGAGGCAGATCCGTATCGACGCTCCTTCTCCTTGGCCAGAGCCTTGGCGACGATGATCTCGAGGTCCCCTCGAAGAGCCCGGTCGACCGCGCCCAGAGTGGCCGGGGTGTTCTCCGTGATGACCCGGACCGACTCCGCGATGCTCAGCCCCTTCAGGGGAAGGGGATGGGCGTCGCAGAGGAACTCGAAAGCCAGGACACCGATCGCGTAGACATCGGTCCGCGTGTCGATCTCCCGAGGATCACCGGAGACCTGTTCCGGGCTCATGTAGGCCAGGGTGCCGATCATGGCCTGGACATCGCCGGTGGCAGAGGTGAGTCCGCTCTCGGCGTCGGCGATCCGCGCGACGCCAAAATCGAGGACCTTCGGCCGCCCGTCCTGGTCCACCAGGATGTTGCCAGGCTTGAGGTCCCGGTGGATCACGCCTTGCTGGTGCGCGTAGTGGACGGCCTTGCAGATCTTGGCCAGGACCTGGACCTTCTCTTCGACCGTCGGCGAGCCCGCGGCAGCGAAGTCGGTCAGCGCCCTCCCCTCGACGAGCTCCATGGCGAAGAAGGGGCGCGCGCCGGCCGTGGTCTCGGCGGTGCCCGCTTCATAGATCTGGGCGATTCCAGGATGCTGGAGCCGACCCAGGATCTGGGTTTCCAGTTCGAAGCGTTGCCGGGCGCTGGAGTCACTGAGCCCTGGGCGCATGACCTTGAGCGCCACGGGCCGCCGCGGATTGAGCTGCTGGGCTCGATAGACCACGCCCATGCCGCCCTGTCCGATGGTTCCCTCGATCTGGTAAGGGCCGATCTCGGTCGGGGTTTCTCCCGCGATGATCGCGTCTTCCGCCGCCGCGCTGAGCGAGAAGGCCGTCGCGAGGAGCGGTGCGTCGAGCATGCCATCCCCGGTCTGATCGAAGGCGAGGAGTGCCTTGACCTCAGCCGCGAGGGCGGGACTGCCGGCGCAGGCGGATGCGAGGAAAGCAGCGCGCTCCTCGACCGGCAGATCGCATGCCGCGAGGAAGATCTCCTGGACCCGCGCGGGGGAGGGAGGATCGGGATCTTGACCGGGAGAAGGACCGGGGTCGGTGGGTCGGGGCACCATGGCGCGGAGCGGATCGGCGGGTGGGTTGCTTCCCTCCAGCGGGCAGAGGGTGGCTGCGGCGGGAGAGAACGGTCCGGTACGCGACGATCCGGAGTCCAGGACGCAATCCTAGCCATGCTTGCCATTGCGGATCCCAGCGCTCGCTCTCCAGGCGCTCCGTCCGCGGCCCATGGGGCCCAGGAAGCCCGGCGGCCCCCTCGATCCTGGAATAGACTGAAGGGATGCGGTCCAGCCTCTGCATGCTCCTGGCCCTCGCTGCGCCCCTCGCGGCCCAGTATCCGCTCCCCACCAGCGACAACGACTGGGCCGACGCGGACGCGCACGTCTTCCTCGAGCACGAGGTCAATTTCATCGAGATCACGATGCCGGAGGCCGACCTCGACGCCTTTCTGGCCGACCCGCACCTCGACACCTACGTGCCCTGCACGGTGCGCTACTTCAACTCGGTGATCGATGAGACGCACCTGAACGTGGGCATCCGGCCGCGCGGCAACACCGCCCGCGACCACAAGAAGTTCCCGTGGAAGCTGAGCTTCAACGAGTTCGTGCCCGGGCGCCAGTTCCACGGCCTGGAGAAGCTGAACGTCAACAGCGTCGCGGTCGACCCGTCGATCTCGCGCGACTCCATCACCTTCCAGATCCACCGCGAGGCCGGCGTGCCGGCGCCGCGCACCGCGCACGTGTGGCTGAAGATCAACGACGGCTCCAAGGTCCTCGGCACCTACGACGCCTGCGAGCAGGTCGACGAGGAGTTCTGCGAGGCCTGGTTCGGCAACAAGACCGGCGACCTCTACAAGTGCCGCAACCTCACCGGCAAGGCCGACCTGAAGTGGCGCGCGCCCGGCGATCCGGCGACCTACGCGGGCTTCCCCGACTACGAGGCCAAGATCACCGGCAGCTTCATCGAGCTGGCCGACTTCATCGACTTCGTCAACAACACCGACGACGCCACCTTCGTCGCCGGCATCGGCGAGCGGCTGAACGTCGACGGCTTCCTGCGCGCGATGGCGGTCGACATGGTGATGGGGCAGTGGGACGGCTACTGGATCGGCGCCAACAACTACTACCTCTACCACGACGCCGAGACCGGCCGGCTGGAGTACGTGCCGTGGGACCTCGACCACTCGATCGGCATGGACTACTGGCTGTTCCCGATCCTCGGCAACCTCGGCACCAACTTCGCCACCCGCGGCTTCGACGGCTGGGGGCGGAGCGGCTTCGGCAGCGGCCTCGGTCAGGTCGGGCCGCCGCTGATGCGGCGCATCCTCGACGTGCCGCAATTCGAGGCCCAGCTGCAGCGCTACGCGCGCGAGTTCGGCGAGCGCCTGGCCACGCCCGAGCGCCTGGACCCGCGCTGCGACGAGCTGGCGACCATGCTGGCGCCGTACGCCTTCCAGGGCACCTTCTCCGGCCCGACCATGGAGAACGGCTTCGACGCCCAGGACTTCGCCGAGGCGTGGACCAAGCCCGCCAATTACGCCGCCTTCCACACCCCGGACACCTGGGGCATCAAGCCCTTCGTCGCGCGCCGCCACGAGTACATCGCCGACCACTACCCGGTGCCGCCGCCGCTGCCGCCGCTGGCCTTGAACGAGGCCATGGCCGACAACACCACCACGATCGCCGACGAGGCCGGCGACTTCGACGACTGGGTGGAGATCCACAACACCTCCGGCGTGCCGGTCTCGCTCGACGGCTACTTCCTCAGCGACCGCGCCGGCGACCCGAAGGCCTGGCCCTTCCCCGCCGGCGCCACCGTCCCCGCCCACGGCTTCCTGGTCGTGTGGTGCGACGACGAGCCGCTCGAGGGTCCGCTCCACGCCAGCTTCAAGCTGTCGAAGGACGGCGAAGGCGTCTACCTGTACGGCACCGACGCCGACCGCAACCCGCTGGTCAGCTCGCTGCTGCTGCCGGCGCTGGCGCCGGACGAGTCCTAC
Source organism: uncultured Planctomycetales bacterium (assembly GCA_964643675.1). Lineage (GTDB taxonomy): Bacteria > Planctomycetota > UBA1135 > UBA1135 > UBA1135 > J029. The sequence goes on along the minus strand of CAZXTO010000022.1, from coordinate 2,781 downwards.
GGCCGCCTTCCCGACGGCGGGCGCTTGCTGGACACCTTCGCCCTGCCGACCCCGCTCGACCCCAACACCCGCGGCGCCTTCGAGCTGCTGCTGGACGGCAGCTGCCCCGGCCCGGTCCTGATCTCCGCCGTCGACGCCAGCCCCGCCGGCGCCGTCGCCCTGGTCTATAGCAGCGGCCTCGGCAGCGCCGCGGTCCCCGCCGGCTACCCCTGCGCCGGCACCGTCCTCGGCCTGGCCGCCCCGCTGCAGCTCGCCGCCACCCTGACCGCCGACGTCAACGGCACCGCCAGCTTCGGCGCCACCCTGCCCAGCGCCGCCTGCGGCCTCAAGCTCCAGGCGCTCGACCTCGGCACCTGCAGCGCGAGCAACACCATCCAGCTCTGATTTGGGGATCAGACGTCGATTGCGACCGTGCCAGCCTGCGAAACCACCTCTCCACCTTACGCAGCGGGTCATTCCTTCCTCGGTAGGGCGACGCTGGCCATGGCCGCACCCAATTACCGTCAGAGCCGCGTGGAATGCTCATCAGTTGGATCGACTCCACGATGTTCACAGGTTTCTAGAACGGAAGGTGGGTGGAAGTGATCCTGGGTATCGGTTTCTTGTCTTGTCTCTATGGAGCCAGGCGAACATGTCTCCTGCCGAACCGATACGGAGGAAACCAGACGGCGCGCTAGAAGAGCGAGGCTCCCTTGGCGCGCCGGATGGTTGGAGTTCGGTGATGGAGTGCTTGAGGGGCTACTCCCAGATCTGCCATAAGATGTCTTCGCTCCATGGAGCAGGGATCTGAGACGCCTCCAATGGAGAGAGGACGTCCCCGGCAATTATTTTGACTTCCGTCACGACGCGGGCGCCGTCAGGCCTTCCATTCAAGAAACGAGTGGACTCGATCTCGCGCGGTCTCCAGTATCCGTCTCGCGAGAGGTAGGTCCTGAATTCGGCGTCCTCCCAAACAGCGCCTGCAGAATCTAGGGCTTGGAACAAGTAGGGGTGAGGGACTGGCTCGGCGGTGTTCACCAGCCATCTCGATCCAGGGAAGCTCCCTGACGAACCATGATGAACCCGGGTGACATCCACGACCTCCGGGTCCGCGCCGCTGACTTCGTCGAATGTGATTCCCTCGAACAGCGGAAGGGAGAGCGGGTCGGTTGCCCACCAGAAGACCGGCTCGATGTAGTTCAAGTGCGCAGCATGCAGGAGTTCAGCCGGATAGGTGCTCGTGAGCGCATTCCCAGCCTCGCTTCCTGTAGAGAGTTGCTGGACGATGGCCCCATCGAAGGTGATTCGCTGAACGGCCACATCGGGTTCACCTCCGGATCCTTGGACCGGCTGGGTCTGGACAATGTCGAAACGGCCGTCGGCGGCGATTTGGCCCACCAAGGAGGCCCCGCTGACGTGGTCAGGATCCGACGCCATGTCGGAATAGTGTGAGATCGTGACTTCGGCGGTGAAGGTGAATCCAGGAGGGGATGCATGATGGCTCGCCACATCACCCATGAGGCCAGGAAGCGAGGCGGGGTCAGCCGATTGGGCGAGGTCAAATGGAGACAAGAAAGGGTTCCAAGTGGGGAGACCACTACCGAGAAGGCCTTCCGGGTCTCCGTTCCACATGGTGTAGGCCTGAAGTGATCCGCCGAGCCGTAGTTCCCCGGAAGGAATTTCCGGATCTTCGCCCTCGACGCATTCGGACACCTTCGCCGAGGGGTCCTTACTGGACGCCTCCTTGGGTTTCACGCACTTCAGTGCGGCAGCGAGCGCCTTGGGTACCTCTTTCCAGGAATCCCAGCTCAGTTCGTCAAATACCGTCATGTCAGGAAGGTCAGGGCAACCTCCATCACTCCAGACCTTCACCAGAACGGAATTCCCCTTGGGGTTGCATTTCCAGCCAGTGAGCTTGCCCTCACAACGATAGAGGGAAGTGCCGTAGTGCGAGCCTCCCCGCAGACATGATGAGGCGGTACTCACCGATTGGCCGAGTACAGAGAAGGTGATCACGGTGCAGGGCTGGTAGTCCATCCCGTGATAGCCGGCCTCCAGGTCCAGCCTCCTCGTCGTGTTGTTGCAGTCGTCTGATCCAGAGGACTGGGAAAGAAGCCCTGGAGAAAGGAGGAGTGCCAGAGCGGCCTGCGACCCGATCCGGGTCCAAGGAATGGAAGGAGCTGCGGTCAAAATCTGTCAGAATCCAATTCGAGGAAAAGGCGAGATGCTCTCGAAGAGAGCGGTTGGTCAACGAGTCGGATTCGAGCCTACTCCGCCCCCCCCCCCCCGGATCAAGGGCGAGGACTACCGATCGTGAAGAGAGGCCCTCCGTTCGGGCAGCTAGGGCACAGTAGCCAGCACCTCCTCCTCGGTCAGGAGACGGTCGCTGCTCTTGGCGCGGGTCATGATGGCGTCGATGCGCTCGTCGGTGGCGTCGATGCCGCGCTTCTCGAGGAAGTAGATCACGTTCGACTTGCCGCTCATCGGGCCGACGCTGATCTTCTGCTCGAGGCCGAAGTCGTCCGCCGGAACTCCGGAGTAGACCCGGTTCGCCAACCAGGTGTCGTTCTTGCGGAAGGCCTTCACCACCGCCGCGGCGTGCACGCCGGTGCCGGTCTCGAAGGCGTCGTCGCCGAACACCGGGTACTCCTTGCGAACCGGGCGGCCGACCGACTCGCTGGCCAGCTTCACGTACTCGCCCAGCTTCGACAGGTCGCGCTCGATCCAGCCGAGCAGCTTCAGGTTCACGAGCAGCAGGTCCATCTCGGCGTTGCCGGCGCGCTCGCCGATGCCGAGCGCGCA
>CAZXTO010000021.1:1617-19277 GCA_964643675.1 uncultured Planctomycetales bacterium | reverse complement strand
CTCCCGCGCGGCGGCCGCTCAGCCGGACGCCGCCCCGTGCGCCAGCCAGGCCGCCAGCAACACCGAGGCGGCGTGGGCGCAGCCGAAGGTGAGCAGGTCGAAGCCGTTCCAGCTCCAGCCGGGGCGGATCTTGCGCATCAGGCCGCGCAGGACCACCGCCTCGATGGTCAGCTGGATCGCGATCGCGGCCAGGGCCGCCGCCGCCAGCGAGGAGAAGCGGAAGGGGGCCACCGCGGCCGCGGGCTTCCCGAGCGCTCCGCTGAAGACCAGGAAGGCCGCCGCCAGCAGGCTGAGGCCGTTGGCGGACAAGGTCATCAGCGAGGTGACGGTGAAGTTCCGGCCGAGGGTGAACCAGATCGCCCACCACTCGAGCAGCAGCGCAGGCAGCACGACCCAGGGCGAGAGGGTCTGGGCCAGGACCGCCGCCAGCGGGCTCATTGGCGCGCCTGACCGCCGCGGGCGGCCTCTTCACACAGGGCGCGCAGCAGGTCGAGCGGGTAGATGCCGCTGTCGTGCTGGTCGGAGAACAGGCAGCGGTAGGCGTAGCGGCCGACCGGCTGCATGTCCTGGAGCTCGATCGCCGGGTCGACCGTGGCCGGGTCGAGCAGCCGCTTGCCGGTCAGCTCGGAGATGCAGTGGGCGCAGGGGCACTCGATGCGCAGGTCCCGCAGGCTCACCTCGGCTTCGAGGCCGTCGGTCCAGGTGAAGCGCAGCGCGGCGTCCACCCGCTTCAAGCCGACCAGGGAGGTCTCCATCGGCTGGCTCGGCGGACTCAGAGGCTGCCTTCGTGCTGCCCTTCGTCGCCCTCGGCGGGCTTCTGGTAGCGCAGGCTGACGTTCTCGCGCCCCATGTCCCGGAGGCGCTTCGAGGTCTTCTTGAGGCCGAGGTCGTGGGCCTTGGAGACGACGCTCTTCTGCGAGCGGTTGAGCAGCCGGGCGATGTCGAGGTTGCTGCGCTCGGGGTAGACCTCCTTCAGCAGCGCGACCTCGTCGGCGGTCCAGCGCGGCATCCGCGTGGTGGCCTTGTCGCCGTGCCGCCGCTGGTAGCCCTTGTCCTTGGCCAGGCAGATCTCGCTGGCCTTGATCTCGATGTCGGACTCGGGGCGCCCCAGGATCACGGCCAGGTCGGCGTTGCTGCGGGTGCCGTAGAGCCGCTTCAGTTGCTGCACGTCGCCGGAGGTCCACGGACCGCTGGCGGTCTGGCCCTGCAGCTCCTCGACCTTGCGCCGGATCTCGGTCGGCGTGCGGCGCAGGATCTGGGCGATCACGTCGATGCGCGCGGCCCCGATGTAGTTCTTCAGCGCCTGCACCTCGGGGGCGGCCCAGGGACCGACCCGCAGCTCGCCCGAGAAGACGCGCTTCGCCATGCGGCGCACGCTCTCCACGCTGCGATTCAGATCGCGGCTGATCCGGGCGTCCGAGTGCAGGCCATAGCGGAGCTTCAGCTTCTCGATCTCCGCCTGGGACCACGGCCCTTTGCGGCGGCCGTTGCCACGTGTGCGTTGCTGATTCGTTTCGCCGGTCATCCCAAGGAAGGTCTGGAGGGGGCCCCAGGGAGCCTTGATGAAGAAAAAGGCCTGGTTACTCCAGTATGGACCAGTCCCCGCCAGCTTCCAAGAGCATATTCGTAGCGTTTTCAGGAAGCAGAGCCTACTGCACGCTTGACGATCGCCCCCCAGTACTCGTCGGCCGCTTTTCTCAAGATATTGAAAGCTTCGAGGCTTGTGTGAGAGGCGGCCGCCGCGTGCGCCAGGCGGCGTAATTCGTCGATCGGCACCTCCCGCAGGATGGCCTTGACCTCCGCCAGGAAGGGCGGCGCCGCCGACAGGTGGCGGAAGCCCGCCCCCACCAGGAACAGCGCCCCGGTCTTCTGGCCGGCCATCTCGCCGCACACCGAGACCGGCTTGCCGACCGCGCCGCAGGTGCGGGCGATGTGGCGCAGGATGCGCAAATGCGCCGGGTGGTAGGGCTGGTAGAGGTCCGCTACCCAGGGGTTGTCGCGGTCGACCGCGAACAGGTACTGGGTCAGGTCGTTGGTGCCGACCGAGATGAAGTCGGCGTCCATCGCCAGCTCGCGCAGCGCCATCGCCGCCGCCGGCACCTCGATCATGATGCCGACCGGGATGCTCTGCTTGCCGGCGCAGACCTGGGCGATGAGGTCGCGGGCGCGGCGCAGCTCCTCGACCGTGGTCACCATCGGCAGCATGATGCGGGCGTCGCCGAAGTCGCGCGACTTGAGCAGGGCGCTGACCTGGATCAGGAACAGGTCCTGCCACTCCAGGGACAGGCGCAGGCCGCGCCAGCCCAGCGCCGGGTTGTCCTCCTTCGGGTGCTTGAAGTAGCGCAGCTGCTTGTCGCCGCCGATGTCCAGGGTGCGGAACACCACCGGCTTGCCGGGGAACTTCTCGAGGATCGAGGCGTAGATCTCGGTCTGGTCCTGCTGGCTCGGGAAGGACGGCCGCTCCATGTAGGCGAACTCGGTGCGGAACAGGCCGACCCCGGCGGTGGTGGCCGGATCGAACATCGCCAGGTCCTGCGGCGACTCGATGTTCACCGACAGGGCGACCGCGGTGCCGTCGGCCGTCTGGCCAGGCTGGACCGCGGCCTCGAGCAGCACCGACTGGACCTGCTCGCGTTCGGCCGCCATGCGGGCGGCGACGCCCTCCTCGCGCTGGTCCACGCCGAGCAGCACCCGGCCCTCCTCGCCCAGCACCACGATCGGCTCGCCGCTGATCGCCTTGGAGTGGACCTGGTCGAGCCCGGTGACGGTGGGGATGCCGAAGGACCGCGCCAGCACCGCGCCGTGGCTGAAGCGGCCGCCGCGGTTGCAGACGATGCCGGCCAACGGGTGACGGTGGTGGCGGGTGACCAGCGAAGGCGTGAGCTCCTCGGCCACGACCACCGGACCGACCCCGGCGGCGACCTCGAGCCGCTCCTCCTCCACCATCTCCAGCTCGCGCACCACGCACAGCCAGGGGTCGCGCAGGTCGGCGGCCCAGTTCTTGATCTCGCCGCCCTCGAGCCCCTCGAAGAGGCCCTCGAACTTGTCGATCAGGGCCTGGATCGCCGACTCCGGCTCGAGCCGGTCCTCGAGGATCAGCTTGCGCACCGTGCGGTGGGCGTCCGGGTCCTGGATGACCGCGATCTGGGCGCCGTAGATGGCGGCGTCCTGGATGCCCAGCTCCTTGGTGGTGGCGGCCTGGATCCGCTGCAGGTCCTCGATCGCGCGCTCGCGCGCCTCCTCGAAGCGCTCGAGGGCGGCCTCGGGCGCCTCTTCGGTCAGGGTCCGGCGCGGGATCTGGCGCGCGCTCGGATCGACGATGATCCAGGCCGGCCCCAGGCCGACGCCGGGGCTGACCGGGGTGCCCTTCAGCTCGAGCCGCGACACCCTAGGAGGCGGGCGCCGGCTCCGGGCGCCGCCAGGCGGCGATCCTCTCCTCGAGGACCGTCACCAGCTGGTCGGCCGGCACCCGCTCCTGGCTCATGCTGTCGCGCTCGCGCAGGGTCACGGTGCCGTCCTGGAGGGTGTCGCCGTCGACCGTCACGCAGAAGGGCGTGCCGATCTCGTCCTGGCGCCGGTAGCGCCGGCCGATCGACTGGTTGAGCTCGATCGCGGTGGTGAAGTGGCGGCGCAGGCCGCGCTCGATCTCCTCGGCGCGCTCGGGCATGCCCTCCTTCTTCACCAGCGGGAAGATGGCGACCGTGACCGGGGCGATGCGCGGGTGGAAGCGCAGCACGACGCGCTGCTCCTTGCCCTCGCCCTCCTCGTCGTAGGCGTCGACCAGGAAGGTCATGGCGGTGCGGTCGCAGCCGGCGGCGGGCTCGATCACGTAGGGCGTGATGTGCTCGTTGTTCTCCTGATCGAACCAGGTCAGCGCGCTGCCGGAGCACTCGGAGTGCTTCTTCAGGTCGTAGTCGGTGCGGTTGGCGACGCCCTCGAGCTCGCTCCATCCGAAGGGGAACAGGTACTCGACGTCGCCGCAGCCGGCGGCGTAGTGGGCCAGCTCGTCCGGCGCGTGCTCGCGCATGCGCAGCTTCTCGGGGTCGACGCCGAGGTCGACGTACCACTGGTAGCGCTGCTGCTGCCAGTAGGCGTACCACTCGGGCGCGTCCTCCGGCCGGCAGAAGAACTCCATCTCCATCTGCTCGAACTCACGCGTCCGGAACACGAAGTTGCCGGGCGTGATCTCGTTGCGGAAGCTCTTGCCGATCTGGGCGATGCCGAAGGGCAGCTTCTTGCGCGTCGCGGTGACGACGTTGTTGAAGTTGATGAAGATGCCCTGGGCGGTCTCCGGCCGCAGGTAGGCCACCGAGGCGCTGTCCTGGACCGCGCCGACGTGGGTCTGGAACATCAGGTTGAACTGGCGCACCTCGGTCCAGTCGTCGGTGCCGCTGACCGGGCACTTGATCTTCTCGTCGAGGATCAGCTGGCGCAGGGCCTCGTTGTCGCCGACGGCGACGTTGAGCTTGTCCTGCAGGGCCTGGGACTTCTGGTCCTTGCCCTTCTTGCGGTACTTCTCGATCTTGGCCTCGACCAGGTGGTCGGCGCGGTAGCGCGCCTTCGAGGTCTTGTTGTCGATCAGCGGGTCGGAGAAGCCGCCGACGTGGCCGGAGGCCTTCCACACCTCGGGCGACTGGATGATGGCCGAGTCGATGCCGACCACGTCCTGGCGGTCGTAGACCAGGCTCTCCCACCAGGCGTCCTTGACCCGCTTCTTGAGCTCGACGCCGAGCGGCCCCCAGTCGTAGGTCGAGCCCTGGCCGCCGTAGATCTCGGAGGCGGGGAACACGAACCCCCTGCGCTTGCACAGGGAGACGATCTTGTCCATCACGGCGGGCTTCGGCTTCGACATGGAGGGGGGATTCTAGCCGCGCGGGGAGTCCGGGCGGCAGCGCCTAACGGCCGGGCCCAAACTCAGGGATCAAGCCTGTGCCGCCATCCCAATCGAAGCGCAGGGAGTGCACCCGGCCCTCTTCAACGGTCAAATCGGCCTCCCAGCTCTCCTCCAAGGGGATCCGGTATTCAGGAGGGGCGCTACCCGCGATCAGGAGCGGACCGCGAACCCGGACCCGGTAGCGACCAGCTTCGGCGCGCAGGTGACAGCGGAAATCCACGCCGGCGTCGGAATCGGCCGCCTGCCTCTCGAGCTTGGCGAGCAGCATCTCCCCATCGAGTGGTTCCCACTCCAGCCCAGCAGGTGCAACGGGCTCTCCGAACCCTTGGATCTGGATATCGATCAGACCGGACCGGACCTCCATGACCTCGACTCGATGATGCTGCCCAGCCCGAACCCTGTCCTCGCCGACGAGACGGTAGAGCCGGGCCGAATTCAGGAGTCGGAGTTGGCAGGGTCCAGTCAGGAACTGCCGCGCGACGCCAGAACGGAGTTCCTCCAGTTGGAACTCCTCAGGAGGCTCCGTCGGGTAAGGACTCCCCTCGACCGGGAGCCGGAGCAGCCGCGTCGAGCCGAGATGGGCGCTCGGCAGGACCAACTCGAGGAAGCCGACGGGAAGCTCCACGGCGAGTGGATCCTCCACCCCATCCAAGGGGATGGGCCCGAAGCTCTGCCGCAGCCAGGACGAGGCGGGAATGACGCGAAGATGGTCGACCTCACCGAACAGGAGTCGCGGCTCCCAAAAGCCGCCTTCCGCGGTCTGCCCCTCCAACAAGAGGCGAGCCTCGTCGATTCCGTTCCCACCCCAAGCCTCCATACGGCAGGGGTGAACCGGCTCTCCGCCAGCCAGGACCTGGACTCGGAGGTCTCGGACCTTGCCAAGATCGATGACTTCCACGTGAGGCTCAGCCGGCATCAAGAAGGAGTCGAGTTCGAGCATCTCCCGTCCGAGCACCAGAGTGGGCCAAACCCTGCCGGCCGGGATTCGGAATCGAACCTCGTGCCCCCGTTCCAACACCGCTCTCTGTCGCTGGCCTGAAACGGCTGCGTCGTCCCACGGCTGGAGCAGCACGCCATCGGGGTCGAGAGAACCACCGTCGACCAAGCCCTCCGTGAGTTCGTCGAGGTAGTCCTGGGTGGTGCCTCCCGGGTCATCTCCTCCTCCGAAATCCAAGGAGGTTTCGAGGTCGAGCAGGCAGGTGGCGCCGTCCAAGGCACCGGCGGGGTGCGCGAGAAAACGGATCGTTAGCGCGAACCCAGAGTCTTCGGGGTTCTCATCGACCGGTATCGAAGCCCTCGAGTCATGAAGCAGACGGCGCTCGCCAAGCGGCGCCTGCTCCAGCTCCGCCGCCCTGGCCGATTCCTCAGCATTCGGTGATCCTCCACCGGAGCTTCCAGTCCTTCCTCCACGGACCCCCTCCTGCTCCACCAGCCACAGCACCCCCGCCACGGCCAGCACGAGGAGCGGGAAGAGGAACTTGCGCACGACTAACTCACGTAGCGGCGCTTGGCCTTCACGGTCACGAACTCACCGTCCTCGACCCGGAAGGCGGTCAGGCTGCCGCCGTAGACGCAGCCGGTGTCCAGGCCGAGCGCCACCAGGCGGCCGCGGGCGGTCACGCGGCGCGGGATGCTGGAGCTGGTGTGGCCGAAGAAGACCAGCTCGGGGCCGGGGTAGGCCTCGTACCAGAAGGGCTCGCCGCGCACGCCCTTCATGCGCCGCAGGCGCACCAGGTGCTCGACCGGCGTGTCCTCCACGCGGCGGCCGGGCACCACGCCGGCGTGGACCACCAGCCAGTCCATGCCGTTCGTCTGTCCGCGCAGGAAATAGGGCCGGTCGCGCAAGGGCTCGAGCAGCTCGGCCGAGCGGGCCGGGTCGAAGGCCTGCAGCGGGGTGCGGCCGTCGCCGGCCAGGTCGGCGGCGTCGAGGCCGCTCCAATCGGCCCCCGGCCCCAGCATCTTCAGGCGCTGGACCAACACGTGTTCGTGGTTGCCGAGCACGATCTCGGCGCCGGCCGCGGTCAGCTGCCGGGCCACCCCGAGCGGGTCGGGACCGCGGTGATAGAGATCCCCCACCGAGATCAGGCGATCCCCCTCGCTCAGCTGCAGCTGCCCGATCAGCTCCGCCAGCTCCTCGGCGCAGCCGTGGATGTCGCCGACGATCCAGGTCGCGCTCACGCCGTCGCCCCCTCCCCCACGCGCGCCGTCCAGGCGGCCTCGAGCTCGGCCATCAGCTCGGGCAGGCCCTCGCCGCGCGGGTCGAAGCGCAGGCCGGTCGCCTCGAAGAGCTGCGGCAGCGGCTGCGAGCCGCCCAAGGCCAGCCCCTCGCGGAAGCGCGCCACCGCGCCGGCCGGGTCGCGGCGGTACGCCACCCACACCTGCAGCGCGCCGATCTGGGCCAGCGCGTACTCCACGTAGTAGAAGGGCACCTCGAAGATGTGCAGCTGGCCGTGCCAGGCGTGGCGCCGCTCGGCCTCCAAGCCGCTCCAATCGGCCGGCGCGCCGAAGCGCTGGCGCAGCTCCACCCAGGCCTCGGCCCGCTGGTCTCGCGAGTGCCCCGGGTGGGTGTAGATCCAGTGCTGGAAGGCGTCGACGGTGCAGACCCAGGCCAGACCGGTGGCGGCGTCCTCCAAGGAGTCGATCGCGGCCCGCCGCGCCTCCTCGGCCGGGTAGACCGCGTCGAGGTGCTCGAGGGCCATCATCTCCATGCCCATCGAGGCCACCTCGCAGAACTCGATCGGCGCCGAACGGTAATCGACCGGCTCCATCTCGCGCGACAGCAGCCCGTGCACCGAGTGGCCGCCCTCGTGCACCAGGGTCTCGACGCCGCCGTGGGTCGGCGAGCTGTTCGAGAAGATGAAGGGCCAGCGCACGTCCTCGAAGGTGTCCATGAAGCCGCCCTGGCGCTTGGCCGGCCGCGAGTCGAGGTCGAGCAGGTCCTCGGCCTCCATCCAGCGCAGGTCGGCGGCGAATTCGGGGTCGATCCGCTCCATCAGCTCGGCGGCGATCCGGGTCTGGCCGGCGGAGTCCTCGAAGGGCCGGAACGGCGGCTTGCCTTCGGGGTCGACGCCGAAGTCCCAGGGCCGCAGCGGGGTGATGCCGAGCATCCGCTGACGCCGCTCGGTCAGCCGGCGCACGAAGGGCAGCACGTGGCGCTCGACGTTGGCGTGCAGCGCCTCGCAGTCGGCCGGGCTGTAATCGAAGCGGCCCAGCTCGCGGTGCTTGTAGTCGCGGTAGTCACCGAAGCCGGCGTTGGCGGCGATCTGGCCGCGCAGCGCGATCATCTGGTCGAACAGGCCGTCGAGGCGCTCGCGCTCCTCCAGCCGCCGCGCCGCCACCGCGCGCCAGGCCGCCTCGCGCACGCCGCGGTCGAGGTCCTCGTAGAAGGGCGCCATCGCCGGCAAGGTGCGCTGCTCGCCTTGGAAGTCGACCGTCAGGGCGCCGGTGACCCGGCCGTACTCGGTGGCCAGCTTCTCGTCCTCCGCCTCCAGCGCGACGTTCTCCTCGCGGAACAGCTCGACCGCCAGCTCGGCGTCGCGGCGGTAGACGGTCCAGGTGGCCTCGTCGAGCTCGGCTCGCCACGGGCTGTCGAGGAACTTGCGGTCGAGGCGATCGGCCAGCTTCTTGTACTCCGGCAGCACCACGGTCTGGTAGTCCAGGTGCGCCGCCTCGGCGGCCTCGTCCTCGGTGTCGCGGGCCGCCGCCACGTGCAGCCGCGAGGAGCGGCCGCCGACCAGGGAGTCCAGCTCGCTGCGGTCGTAGAGCCAGGCCTCGAGCGCGCCGACGTCGGCCAGCTCGCGGCCGGCCAGCTCCTCGCCGACCGGTTCGATCGCCGCCCAGTCGGTCGGCTCCCAGTCGGCGGGCAGGCGGCGGCGCGGCGGGATCGGGTAGCGGGGCGGCGCGGTCATCGCCGCGCAGGATAGCGCCCGTTCAGCCGCCGGATCAGCCGCCCGTTGGATCTCCGGATCCGCCGTCGGATCAGCCGCCGACCGGCTTCTCGAACCACTCGGCCCGCACCTCGGGGTTCACCCGCCAGGCGAAGCGGGTCAGCGCGCTCTGCTCGCCCGAGCTCCAGCGGACCTCGGCCGGCAGCATCACCCCACCCGTCAGGCCGTAGGCGCCGAACTCGTAGCGCGCGGCGACCCCGTCGATCTCGACCTCGATCGCGCGGCACAGGCCGTGCTCGTGCAGCTCCACCAGGAGCCGGTCACCGTCCTCGTCGGTCAGCCGCAGCCGGTCCTCGCCCTCGGCCGCGGTCTCGAACTCGCCGCGGGCCAGCCGCATCAGCACCAGCGGGAGCTTGGCCTTCAGCTCGCGCTGGGCCAGCTGCCAGGCGGCCGCGTCCAGGTCCTCGATGCCCGCGGAGCCCCGACGCCAGCCAGAGTCCTCGGTCAACACCGAATAGACCGGCTTCGGTTCCTCCACGCCGCGCACCAGGATCCGGCCGGGATACACCAGCACCGCCTCGAGCGGCCCGGCCTGCTCGACCTCGATCTGCGACCAGGTGGCGCCGACCGCCTCCCAGGCGGCCTGGCCGCCGTGGCTGCTCAGCAGGTGCGCGGCCAGCTCGGCGCCGCGCTCGGAAGCGGCCAGCTCCTCGGCCGCCCCGGCCGGCTCGGGCTCCGGAGCGGAGGCGTCCCAGGCCTCGACCGCGCCGAATTCGTCCAGCTCGACGTCGAAGGCCTCCGGGTTGCCTAGCACGAATACGGTCAGCCGGCCGGTCTCGAGGTGGCGACGGCAGGCGTCCACCACCTCCTCGGCGCTGAGCTCGCGGATCGCGGCCGCGGCCTGCTCGTGGAAGTTCCACGGGTAGCCGTTCCACTCCAGGTCCGCCACCCGCGCCAGCACCTTCGAGGCCTGGTCGACCTCGAACACCTGGGCGTTCAACAGCCGGTTGCGGGCCTGCTCGTACTCCTCGGCGCCGACGCCGTCGACGAGGAAGCCGTCGAGCACGCCGATCATCTCGCGCAGGGCCAGCCCGGCGCTCTCGTTCTTGGTGCCGCAGGTGGCCCAGAACAGCCCCTGCTGCTCCCACCCCGCCCGCCAGTAGGCGCCGGTGGTGTAGGCCAGGCCCAGCTCGCTGCGGATGCGGCTGATCATGCGGTTGCCGAAGCCGCCGATCCCGAACACGAAGCTGCCCAATTGCAGCGCAGGGTAATCCGGGTGGTTGCGGCGCACGCCCTCCAACAGCAGCCGCAGCTCGGCCTGGTTGACGTCCGCGCGCGGCAGCAGCACGACGCGGCGCGCGGCCGGCGCCGGCGCCTCCAGCGGCACCTCGAGCGGCATCGCCGACTGCGGCGCCCAATCGCCGAAGGCGGCTTCCAGCATCGCCAGCATCGCCTCCGGCTCGAAGTCGCCGTAGACCGCGATCTGGGCCCGCCGACTGCCGAAGCGTTCGGCGTGGAAGGCGACCAGGTCGGCGCGGCCGATGGCTCCGAGGGTGGCGACCTCCTGGCGGCGCACGCGCGGATCCTCGACGCCGTAGAAGGCCCGCATCGCCTCGCGGTCGGCCGCGCCCCGCGGGTCGTCATCGCGCTGGGCGATGGCGCTCAGCAGACGCGCCTGGAGCAGCTCCCGCTTGGCCTCGGGGAAGGCCGGGCGCAGCAGCAGCTCGGCGAAGATCTCCAGGGTCAGGTCGAGGTCCTCGCTCAGGCAGGCGAAGCTCCCCACGGTCGCGCGCGGCTGGGCGGCGAAGTCGATCGAGGCGCCGCGGAAGGCCAGCTCGCGGTCGACCCGGTCGCCGTCCCAGGTCTCGCTGCCGCCCTCGCGCAGCAGGCCGGCCACCATCTCGGCCAGGCCCTCGCGGCCGGCCGGATCGGAGTAGGTGCCGGCCCGCACCCGCAGCTCGAGCTCGACCAGCGGGCGGGAAGGGTCGGGCATCAGCAGCACCGTGACGCCGTTGCCGAGCTGGTGCTTGGCCGGCTGGGCCGGATGGAAGGCCACCGGCTCGGGCACCGGGACCTGGTCAACCCGCTCGTAGGGGCCCGGCGGCAGCTCGGGCAGGGCGGCGGCGACCGGAGCCTCGGTCTCCTCCAGGACCGGGTCGGCGCTGCAGGCGGTCAGGAGCAGCGGGAGCAAAGGGAGCAGGAAGGCGTTCCGCATCGATCATTCCTCCGCGCTGGGCGGCTCCAGGGTGACCACGGTCCGGACGGCGGGCTGGATCCGAGCCGCGGCGCGGGCCAGGTCCTCGGCGCTGAGCGACTCCAGCGCCTCCAGGGACCGGAACAGCTTGCGCCAGTCGCCGTCCTCGGCCTCGGCCTCGGCCAGCGCCCGGGCGATGCCGGCGTTGCCGGCCAGCCGTTGCAGGAGCGCCATCTTGGCGCGCCGCCGCACCCCGGCGAGTTCGCGCTTGCTGGGCCCCTCGGCGGCCAGCAGGGCAGCCTCCTCCTCGACCAGGGCCAGGCACTCGTCCAGGCTGCGGCCCGGCGCCGGCACCACGATCAGGGCGAACAGGCTCGGGTCGATCCGCCCGGGGTAGCCGGCGACCCAGTCGACCTGGACCGCGGCGCCCTCCTGCTTGACCAGACGCCGGAACAGGCGCGAGGAGGGGCCGCCGGCCAGGACGTCGCCGAGGGCGTCGAACAGCAGGCCGCGGCGGCCGGTCAGCGAGGGGGTCGGCCAGGCCATGAACAGCATCGGGTTGGCCGGCCGCTGCACCTGGACCCGGCGCGGGCCCGGCGGCGTCGGCTCGATCGTGCGCCGCGGCCGCGGCTGCTCTCCGGCTGGCAGGTCGCCCAGGTAGGCCTCGGCGAGGGCGAAGACCGCCTCCGGATCGACCCGCCCGACCACCGCCAGGACCATGCGGTCGGCGGTGTAGTGCCGGCGCCAGAACTCGATCATCTCGGGCCGGTCGAGCATCGCCAGGTCGTCCATGTGGCCGATGGTCGAGTCGCGGTACGGGTGAGCGATGAAGGCGCTGTTCAGCATCGCCTCGACCGCGGCGCCGACCGGGTTGGAGTCGGTGCGCATGCGGCGCTCCTCCATGACCACGTCGCGCTCCTTGTAGAACTCGCGCATGACCGGGTCGCCGACCATCTCGCGGGCCAGCCAGAACCAGGTCTCCATGCGCTCGAGCGGCAAGGAGACGAAGTAATTGGTGGAGTCGGCGCCGGTCGAGGCGTTGGAGTTGAGCCCGCCGGCGGTCTCCATCACGCGGTCGAAGGCACCGGCGTCGCAGGCGGCGTCGGCGGCGGCGCGGGCCTGCTCGAAGCGATCCAGCAGGGCCGCCAGCTCGGCCTCCTCGGCGCCGGCGCCGCGGGCGAGCTCGTACTCCTTCCAGGCCAGGTCGCAGGCCTCGAGCGCGGCCCGCTCGGCCGGCCAATCGGTCGCGCCGATGCGGCGCGAGCCCTTGAAGGCCATGTGCTCGGCGAAGTGCGCCAGGCCGGTCAGGCCGCCGCTCTCGTCGATCGAGCCGGTGTTGACGTGCAGGTGGAAGGACACCACCGGCGCCTCGCCGTTGGGCATCACGATCACCCGCAGGCCGTTGGCGAGCTCCCGCTCCTGGACCGCGTCGGCCAGGGCGGCGAAGCCGTCAGGGGCCTGGGCACAGGTCAGCGGGGCGAGCAGGAAAGCGGTCAGCAGCATGTCGGACTCCTACGAACCGGCGGCGGAGGGGGCGGCGGAAGGATCGAGTTCGGGGCGGTGCGGGCGCAGCATCAGGTCCTGGACCGCGGCGGCGCAGTCCCGCTCCTCGAACAGGATGGCGTGGAGCTGGGCGGTGATCGGCATCTCCACCCCCAGCTCGTGGGCCGACTGGTGGACCGCCTTGGTGGTCCAGACCCCCTCGGCGACCTTTTCGGTGGACTCCTGGACCTGCTTCAAGGTCTCGCCAGCGCCGATGCGCTCACCCAGGCCGCGGTTGCGGGAGTGGCGCGAATAGCAGGTCACCATCAGGTCGCCGGCGCCGCTGAGGCCGAAGAAGGTCTCGCGCTCGGCGCCGTGGACGGCGCCGTAGCGGGCCATCTCGACCAGGCCCCGAGCCACCAGCGCGGCCTTGGCGTTGTCGCCCAGGCCGATGCCGTCGGCGACCCCGGCGGCGACCGCGATCACGTTCTTGAGCGCCCCGCCGAGCTCCACCCCGACCAGGTCGGAGCCGGTGTAGATGCGCAGCGAGGAGCTGCCGAGCTCGGCCTGCACCCGGGCCGCGAGGGCCTCGTCCTCGCTGGCCACCACCACGGTGGTGGCGAGTCCGTGCGCGGTCTCCTCGGCGTGGGACGGGCCGGAGAGCACCGCCACCCCGGCCTCGGCGCCGGCCGCCTCGGCCAGGATCCGGGAGGGCCGCAGCAGGGTCTCGAGCTCCAGGCCCTTCGAGGCCGAGACCGCCGGCAGGCCGGCCAGGGCGCCCTCGAAGCGGCCGATGGTGGCGCGCAGGAACTGGGTCGGCACCACCGAGTAGTAGATGCCGGCGTCCGCCAGGGCCTCGCCGGGATCCGCGGTCCAGCGGATGTCCTCCGGGATCGGCACCCCGGGCAGGAACTTCGGGTTCTCGCGGCTGGCGGCCACCTCGGCGGCGTAGGCCGGGTCGTGGCTCCAGACGGTGACCGGCTGGCCGGCGCGATGGAGGGACATCGCGATCGCGGTGCCCCAGCCGCCGTCTCCGATCACCAGGCTGCGTTGCGGGGATTGGCTCATGCGTCACGCTCGCCGAGGCGAGATTCCTTGCCGGCCCGCATCCGGGCCAGGTTGCTGCGGTGGGTGTAGAGGAAGAGCAGGCCGCCGGCGGCCGCGAAGGCCAGCACCGGCAGCCGCGCGCCGGTCGCCTCGACGGGGTCGAGCGCCCAGCAGGCGATGGGGACGGTCAGGCCGAAGCAGATCGAGGCCAGGGCCATCAGCCGGCTGAGGCGGATCACCAGGACCAGCACCAGGCCGCCGGCCAGCACCGCGGTCGGCGCCAGCACCAGCATGGCGCCGGAGTAGGTCGCCACCCCCTTGCCGCCGCGGAAGCGGAAGTAGAGCGGCCAGACGTGGCCCGCGTAGGCGGCGGCGCCGCCCAAGACCGCCGCTTCGAGCGGCCAGCCCAGGGCCAGCGGCAGGGCCGCGGGCAGGGCGCCCTTGAGGGCGTCGAGCAGGTAGACCAGGATCCCGATCCGGCGACCGAGGGCCCGGCCGGCGTTGGTGGCGCCGGCGTTGCCGCTGCCGACCTGGCGCAGATCCAGCCCCTTGGCCCTGGCGATGAGCAGGGCGAAGGAGATCGATCCGCACAGGTATCCGAGCGCGGCGGCCGTGAGGAGCG
The DNA here is from genome assembly GCA_964643675.1 of uncultured Planctomycetales bacterium. Lineage (GTDB taxonomy): Bacteria > Planctomycetota > UBA1135 > UBA1135 > UBA1135 > J029. The sequence continues at coordinate 5,151 of CAZXTO010000021.1, read as the reverse complement.
GGGCGGGTCCCGGCATGCCGGGCCAAGAATACTCCCCCCCACCTAGAAAAAGGCTTGACCCGAAAGGAGCATTCGATATCTACAGGGGTCCGCGGGCCACCCGGCCCCCTCCTTGGTCCAGTTCAGAAATCATGACCTACGTCATCGCCGAACCCTGCGTGAACACGAAAGACACCGCCTGCGTGGATGTCTGCCCCGTGGAATGCATTTACGAGAGCGAGCCGCAGCCCGGCACGCTGAACCTCCCCATGTTCATCCATCCCGACGAGTGCATCGATTGCGGCGCCTGCGAGCCTGAGTGCCCCGTCGATGCCATCTTCACCGAGGAGGAGCTGCCCGAGAAGTGGGCCGCCTTCACCCAGGCCAACGCGGACCTGGCGTCGGAGCACGACGAATAAGCTCCGTCCCGCAGGGAAAGCAAGAAGGCCAGGTTCCGCGAGGAACCTGGCCTTCTTGATTGTTTGGAGCGGCCGATGGGATTTGAACCCACGACATCAACCTTGGCAAGGTTGCGCTCTACCACTGAGCTACGGCCGCGTTTTCAAGGGGCGAAAGGATAAGCCACCCCCTGCGGAGTGTCAATTCCTGCCGCCCGAAGTCTTGCCTTTCTGGACCAAGGGCTCGCCCGCCCGATCGCACAGGCCGAAGACCTCGAGAGCGCGCCGCTGGACCAGCTCGCGGACCTCGTCCAGGCTGAGCTCGGTGAGCGGGATCTGGCCTCCCGCCATGCGGCCGTGGCCGCCGCAGGATCCCTCCTGGCCGATGATGTAGCGCAGGGCAGGATAGGCGTCGGCGCCGGGCATGTCGGTGCGCAGCGAGACCTGGTAGCGGCCGTCGCAGGCGCCGCCGGCCAGGGACCACTGCTGCCCCTCCAGGCGCACGAACCAGTCGGCGATCTCGGCCACCGACTCCGGGCTGGAGACCTCCCCCATCAGGATCAGGAGCAGGGGCCCGAAGCAGGTGCAGGCCTCGATCGACTCCCCCATCTGGCGGAAGTAGTCGCGGCTCAGCGCGGGCTGGTCGATGGCGGCGACCAGCTTGCGGTCGGCGAGCTTGTGGAGGCGCTCGTAGGCCCGCTCGTCGCGCGGGCTGGAGTCGCGGGCCAGGTCGTTGGTGTCGTACCGCACGCCGCAGAAGAGGGCGGTGGCCACGCGGGTGTCGGGCTCCATTCCGAAGCCCTCGAGCAGGTCGTGGACCATGGTCGAGGTGGCGCCGTAGTCCGGGTCCACCCAGCGGAAGGGCACCTCCTCGCCGTTCTCCTCCTCGCAGCCGCGGTGGTGATCGATGACCCCCAGCACCGGCAGGGCTCCCGGCGGGGTGGTGTGGGTGAAGGCCGGCTGGGAGTCGACGATCAGGACGCCGGCGTAATCGGCCGGATCGACCCCGCCCTTCGGCAGGGCGCTGATCTCGAGCAGCCGGCGCATGGCGGCGTTCTCGGCTCGCCGGATCCGGCCTTCCAGGACCAGGTCGGCCTCCAGGCCGAAGTGCTTCTCGAGCAGGGCCTGGAGGGCCACCAGGGCGCCCAGGCCGTCCGGATCCGGATGGCGGTGGGTGCAAAGCACCAAGCGCCCCGCCTCGGGCAAGGCGGCGCGGAAACGGTGGAGGTCGGGCAGGGTCATCCGAGGCCGAGGGCGGTCAGGGCCTCCCGGGCCTCCCTGACAGCGGCACCAGGATAGCCCGGCGCCAGGCTGAGCACGCGCCGGGCGCCGCGGGGCAGGTAATCGGCCAGCAAGGAGAAATCGACCTCCCCTTCTCCCGGGAGCAGCCGTTCGCGTCCTTCGGCGGAGTCCTGCAGCGAGGCGCCGAGGCTGTGGCGCCCCCCCGCCTCGAGCCAGGCGCCGGCGTCCTCCAGGCCGAGGGTGGCGCGGATCTGGACCGCGCCGACCTCGTGCCAGTACCCCAACCACCCCAGCGAGGCCTCGTCCCGGAGCAGCCGGAAACCGTCCGGATCCAGCACCCCTGCTGGGCTGGCCTCGGCCGCCAGGGCGATCCGGAGGCCGGGAGCGTGCCGCTGAAGGGTGTGGAGGAAGCGGGCCAGGGCTTCGAGGTGGCGCTCTCGCTGGGCCGAGGGCAGGCGATCGCGCAGGGAACGCCCGGCGTCGGCTTCGATCGTCTCGCCGCAGCTCAGCTTGCCGAGCAGGCCCTGGCCGTCCTCCCGGGCCCGCGCCGAGTCCTCCTCGCCCGCTGGCACCACCAGCAGATCGGCCCCGAGCTCGCGCAGGCGGGCCAGGGCAGCAGGGATCCGGGCCAGGGCGGCGGCCTGCTGGCTCCGGTCGCAGGACGCGACCGCCCTTGATGCGTTACGATGGCTGGCGTCCTGCAGGGCGTCCCAGGAAGCGGCCGCGAAGCCCTTCCCGAGTTCCTTGCGGGCCAAGCCGATCCCTTCCAATCCGACCGCGGGGTCCCCTGGCAACAGGGCCACCCCCGCCATACCGAGGTCCCTGGCCTGCCGCAGCTGGGCCGATGCCAGCTGGGGCCGCCCTCCGAACCATCCGGATGCTAGTTCCATGCTTCTCTTCCTCGGTCGCCGCTGGCGCTCCAAAACCGCCAACGAGGCTGAATTCAGAGCGTATTCCTAGCATTTCCCGGGCACCCGGGACCACCCACGACCACCACTCAATCGCATGAGACAGCTCCTCGTCCTCACCCTCCTCCTGGCCCCCTTCGCCGGCCAGGCTTCCGCCCAGGAAGCCGGCTGTGGCGAAACCAAGGCCACCGCCAAATCCGAATGCTCCGAGTCGGCTGCCAAGGCCGTCGCCCAGAAGGGCGCCAGCTGCGATTCGGAAGCCAAGAGCGCTTGCGATTCGGTCGCCAAGAGCGACTGCGACACCGCCGCCAAGAGCTCCTGCGAGACCGGCGCCAAGGCCGTCGCCCAGGCCCCCTCCGAGCGCGGCTGGTGCGACCGCATGACCGCCAAGGAGCAGAAGGTGGCCCAGGTCGCCGTCGCGGTCGAGCTGCAGGACCCCTCCTGCGATTCGAAGAAGGCCGCCAGCTGCGAGTCCGCGCCCGCCGCGTCCTGCGAGAGCGTGGCCGTCGCCAGCCTGGCGAGCAAGCCGGCCGAGAGCTGCGAGACCAGCTGCGAGATCGCCACCGTCGCGGTCGCCGCTCCGGTCCAGCAAGAGGGCAGCTGCCGCGAGTCCGCGCGCCTGAGCGCCGACGCCAAGCAGGACTGCGCTCCTGCCGTCGCCAGCTGCGAGAGCGAGGCCGCTAGCTGTGAGGTCGCGACCATCGCGGTCCAGGCCCCGGCCGGCTCCTGCGAGACCGTGAAGGCCGACTGCGAGAGCGAGAAGGCTAGCTGTGAGAAGACCGCCGCCAGCTGCGACGCTCCGGTGGCCGTGGCCGCCCTCGAGGACTGCGGCGGCGAGTCCGCCTGCGGCAGCGAGAAGCTCGCTGTCGAAGTCGCCACCATCGCGGTCCAGGCTCCGGCCGGCTCCTGCGAGACCGTGAAGGCCGATTGCGAGAGCGAGAAGGCCAGCTGCGAGAAGACCGCCGCCAGCTGCGACGCTCCGGTGGCCGTGGCCGCCCTCGAGGACT
>CAZXTO010000021.1:0-1517 GCA_964643675.1 uncultured Planctomycetales bacterium | reverse complement strand
GCGGCGGCGAGTCCGCCTGCGACAGCGTGAAGGTCGAGTGCGAGGTCGCCACCATCGCGGTCCAGGCCCCGGCCGCTGCCGGCTCCTGCGACACCCTGGTGACCCGCGAGCTCGTGGTCGAGTGCGAGCCCGCCATCGAGTGCGAGACCGTGGTCGAGTGCGAGCCGGAGCCGGACTGCCAGACCTCCTGCGAGTCGGTGGCCCAGGTCGCCACGATCGCTCCGATCGAGCTCGCCGAGTGCAACGAGGTCGTCGACCTCAGCTGCGAGAGCGGCAAGGAAGGAGTCGCGGTGTTCCAGGTCCAGGGCGCTTGCGAGGACACCGTCGAGGCCTGCGAAGAGCCGGCGTCGGACTGCGGTGACTGCGGCGACTGCGGCAGCGGATGCGAGGACACCGGCTCCTGTGAGGACGGCGGCAAGGCCGTGCAGGCCGACGTGCGGGTCATCCGGCTCGACGGCAGCCGCTTCGAGGGCCTGCCCCAGGGCGGCCAGCAGATCCGGGTCATCAAGAAGGGCGACGCCGGCGACCAGCCGATGGTCTGGGTCCAGAAGGGCGGCGACGAGGAGTGTGGTGACTGCTGCGAAGGGGAGTCTGGCTACACCCGCAGGGCCAAGCCCGAGTCCCGCTACCAGGTCAAGGTCATGACCAAGCAGGACGGTCCGCGCGTGCGCATGATGGCCCCGCGCGGTGGCGCCATGCAGCGGATGCGCAGCGCGCGCGCCCCGAAGGCGCAGATGGACTGCGGCGATTGCTGCGAGGACGACTCACGCGCCCCGCGCCTGCAGGCCTATCGCATGCGCATGATGGGCCAGCCCGGCATGAAGGCTCATGGCGGCATGATGAAGGGTCACGCCGGCATGAAGGCCTATAACAGCTACCAGGGCCACGGCAGCAAGGAGTACCACAGCGGCAAGGAGTACCACGGCGGCTCCGAGCACGGCATCGGCATGATGAAGCTGCACGAGGCGCACGTCGGCGGCCTCACCGAGCTGCACGAGATGCACGGCCTGGAGGATCTCGCCATCGACCTCGAGGGCATCCACATGCTGGGCGGCCTCGAGGGCGCCCGGGTCCAGGTCCGCGGCATGGTCATCGATGACGGCGGCCGCGTGGTCCGCTTCGGCGATTGGGACGGCGCCGAGGACTGCCACGAGGGTGGCGCCAGCAATGTCTGGACCATCGCCAGCGACGAGGAGTGCGGCGACGGCGACGACTGCTGCGAAGAGGACGAGTGGAAGGAGTGCAGCGAAGAGGTGGAGATCGAGGAGTGCCGCAGCGCGTGCGAAGGCGAGGGGAAGGTCAAGGCCAGCGCCTCGGGTGACTGCGGCGACTGCGACGACGCCTGCAAGGCCGCCTGCGAAGGCGAGGAGGCCCCGGTGGCCCAGTTCCGGCGCGCCGAGCCGGCCTCGCTGAACCTGGACCTGGAGCTGGACCGGATGGAGCAGATCGAGCAGCGCATCGTCTCGCTCGAGCTGCAGCTGGCCCGGATCGAGGCCCTGCTCGATTCGATCGCCAAC
>CAZXTO010000020.1:0-19439 GCA_964643675.1 uncultured Planctomycetales bacterium | reverse complement strand
GCGCGCGCCCAGGCGGCGCGGGGCAAGCTGCTCGGCCTCGACCAGCTCCAGCGCCCGCGGCACGGGCTCGCGGGTGTCGGCCTGGGGCCGGGCCTCGACCCAGCCGCCGTGCCCGGCCACGCGGGCGCCGAGCGCGACCGCTTCGTCCACTCGGAAGGGGTAGGCGGGCTGCACCTCCTGCGGCAGGAAGCCGATCCGCCGGGCGCGGGCGGCCGGGCTGAAGCCGGCCAGCGGTTCGCCGTCGAGCTCGACCGCCCCGGCGGCGGGCGGGACCATGCCCGCCATCGCCCGCAGCAGGGTGCTCTTGCCGGCGCCGTTGGGGCCGAGCAGGCACAGGAAGCGGCCGCGCGCGAGCTCGAGCTCCACCCCGCGCAGGATCTCCGGATGCTCCGGGTATCCGGCGTGCAGGGCGCGGGCGGCGAGGCTCATCGGCTCCATCATCCCCGCTGCTATCCTTTCCTGCCATGCCCGCGGTATCTGCCATGACCGACAACCGAGAGCTGCTGAATCGGCGCCTGAGAGAAGCGCAAGCCACCTACGCCGGCCTGGACGCCGCCTTCCTCGACGCGGTCGAGGCGGCCGCGGCGATGGCGATCACGACCTTGAAGGCCGGCGGCGGGGTCTTCCTGCTCGGCAACGGCGGCAGCGCCGCCGACGCCCAGCACTGGACCGCCGAGCTGGTCGGCCGCTACCTGACCGAACGCGAGCCGCTCAACGTGCACGCCCTGACGGTCAACTCGAGCAACTACACCGCCCTGGTCAACGACTACCCGGCGGAGCAGGTCTTCGAGCGCCAGGTCCGCGCCCACGTGCGCGAGGGCGACCTGCTGGTGGCGATCAGCACCTCCGGCAACAGCCCCAACGTGCTGCTGGCGGTGGAGGCGGCCCAGGCCCGCGGGGCCAAGGTGGTCGGGGTCACCGGCAAGGGCGGAGGCAAGCTCGCGCCCTTGTGCGAGGTGGCGATGGTCGCCCCGAGCAGCGACACGCCGCGCATCCAGGAGGCCCACCTGCTGTTCGGGCACCTGTGGTGCGAGCTGGTCGAGCGCGCCTTCACCGCCGCCCCGCAGGACTGAGGAGGATCATGCGGGACGCGCTGTTCGACCTCCTGGTCCGGTCCTACTTCCTGCCGCGGGGCAAGACCCGCTGGGCCTCGCTCCTGCGGCGGTTGCTCCGGCCGCGCCACCGGCTGGTGCCGGTCCGCCTGGGGCAGTACACGGTGCTCGCCGACCCGGCCGACGAGAACGACGCCCTCTACTACTTCGGCATCGGCGGCAAGGTGTTCCCGGTGCTGCTGGGCCAGTACGTGCGCCCCGGGGACCTGGTGGTCGACGTCGGCGCCAACATCGGCTACTTCAGCCTGTGCGCCCTGGACCGGGTCGGGGTCGAGGGCAAGGTCGTCAGCTTCGAGGCCAACCCGAGCCTGGGGGCGCGACTGGAGGAGCACTTCACCGCCCAGAGCTGCCCCCTGGAGCTGGTGAAGGCCGCGGTCTGGGACGAGCCGGGCGAGCTCGAGTTCTTCGTCGCCACCAACACCGGTTGGTCCTCGGCGGCGCAGAACCCCTCCTTCGAGACCCGCGAGGTCGTGGCGGTGCCCTCGGTGCGGCTCGACCAGTTCTTCGACGAACGCGGCGACGGCCAGATCCGCCTGCTGAAGGTGGACGTGGAGGGCGCCGAGCTGCAGGCCCTGCGCGGCGCTCGCGGCCTGCTCGACGCCGGCCGGATCGACTACGTGCTGTTCGAGACCGGCGGGCCGCGGCGGCTGGCCGCCTTCGGCAGCTCCGGCGAGCAGCTGGCGCAGACCATGTCGGAGTCGGGCTACCGCATGGTGGCCTCGATCCGCGACGACCGCATGCACGGGCCGGTCCCCGAAGGCCAGATCGGCCAGTTCAACGGCGACTTCCTCTACGCGCGTCCGGGCCTCGAGGCCTGAGGCGGCGGGCCGGTCGCCGGGCCATCAGGGCCGCGCCAGCAGCTCCTGCAGCAGGCGCGCGGTCTGCACCATGCGCGGCCCGGGCAGCAGGACGAAGTCCTGGTCCAGGCGGTGGACCCGGCCGGCCCGCACCGCCCGGAGCTCCGGGAAGCTCCGCCGCCAGGCCGCGAGCGCGTCGCCGGCCGGCGGGTGGAATTCCAGGATCAGGTCCGGGTCGGCCACCGCGAGCGCCTCTTCGTTGAGGTCGAAGTAGTCGCGGGGATTGGCTTCGACGAGGTTGCGGCCGCCAGCCAGCACCAGCAGCTCGTGCAGGAAGGAGGAGGAGCCGGCGACCAGCAGGGAGGTGGCGGTCTCCGGCGACCGCGAGACCACCAGCAGGGCGGTGGGGCGCGTGGCGGCCGGCCGGGCTCCATCGGCCCTGGTCCCGGCGGCGGCGCCCATGGCCTCGATCCGGGCCAACTCGGCGCCGACCTGCTCGATCAACGCGGCGGCCTCCTCCTCGGCGCCGAGGAGTTGGCCGAGCGCTCCGGTCTCCTCGACCCATCCGGCCACCGAGTCGGTCTGGAAGCTGCGGAAGCGGATCCCGCTCCGGCGGCACCAATCCGCCACCCGCGGGTGCTCGCCCTGGACCAGCACCAGGTCCGGATCGGCCGCCGCGAGGCGCTCGAGGGAGGGGTCGAGCTGGCCGCCCAGGCGCGGCAGCTCGGCGGCGGCGGCTTCCACGCAGTAGTCGGAGACCGCGACGACCAAACCGCCCTGGCCGAGGGCGTAGAGGGTCTCGACCGTGGAGGGGCCGAGCACCGCGATGCGTCGCGGGAGCTGGCCCTCCTCGGACGCGGGCGGCGGTCCCGCGGGCGCGCAGGCGAAGGCGCCGAGCGCGCCGAGCAGGAGCAAGCAGGCGAGGGCGAGGCGCGCGCCCGGCCTAGGCATCCACGGAGTCGCGGTGCGGGTTCGACTTGCCGTAGCCATAGCCGTAGCCATAGCTCGACTTGTAGCCGTAGCCATAACCGTAGCCGTAGCCGTAGCTGTAGTCGCCGGACAGGCGCGAGGGCCGCACGCCGTTCAGGACCGCGCCGACCAGGTTGGCGCCGGTCATGCGCAGGCGGTTGGCGGCGCCGGCCACCAGGCCTTCCGGGATCCGGTTGGCGCGGCAGAGCAGGAAGATGCCGTCCAGCTCGTGCAGGAAGGCGGCGGCGTCGGCCACCGCCAGCACCGGCGGCACGTCGAACAGCACGAAGTCGAACTCCTCGCGGAACAGCTTCACCAGCTCGGACATTCCGACCGAGGCCATCAGGTCGCCGGGGTTCGAGGGCATCGCGCCGGCCGGGATGACCTGCATGTTGTCGATGCCGATCTCGCGCAGGCCCTCCTTCCACTCGGCCTTGCTCTGCAGGACCTCGGACAGGCCGGGGGAGATGGCCTGCTTGAAGTACTTGTGCACCACCGGGCGGCGCAGGTCGGCGTCCACCAGCAGCACCTTGGCGCCGCCGTTGGCCAGCGCGATGGCGAGGTCGAGGGTGGTGACCGACTTGCCCTCGCCCTGGCTGGTGGAGGTGATCGCCAGGGTCTTCATGTCCTGGCCCTTGGCGGCGAAGCGCAGGTTGGCGCGCAGGGCGCGGTAGGCCTCGGCGGCGGCCGACTCGGGCGCGTCGCGCAGCGCCAGGAACCACTTGCCCTTCTTGCCGCGGGCCTTGGCCGCGCCGCGGCGGAAGTCCGGCACCACGCCGAAGGAGGCCAGCTGGGTGGCGGACTCGAGCTGGCTCGCGGTCAGGACCTTGCGCGTGATCGCCTCGCGGTAGAGCGCCAGGCCCAGGCCGAGGAACAGGCCGAGCGCCGCGCCCAGGCCGAGGTTCATGGTCAGGTTGGGGCTGATGCGCGACAGCGGCGCCACGGCGGTGTCGACCACCGAGACCGCGGCGATGGCGGCGTTCTCGGCGATGCGCGCCTCCTGCTCCTGGCCGAGCAGGTAGGTGTAGATCTGCTCGAAGGACTGCGCCCGCCGCTTGAAGCGGGCCAGCTCGCGCTCGGTGCCGGGCAGCTTGTCGAGGTCGGACTGGTAGCGCTCGAGGGCCTGCTCCAAGGCGCGGTCGCGCTCGTGGTAGCCGACGGTCTGGGCCAGGATGTTGGCGTGGATCCGGCCCCGGAGGGCCGTGATCTCCAGGTTCAGGTCCTGGACCGCGGGCCACTCCTCGGTGTACTCCTCCTCCAGCGCGATCTTGCGCGAGAGCAGATTGGCCAGCGACTGCACCAGCGAGGCGGTCAGCGGGTCCAGCTCGGCGCCGCCGAGGATGTTGATGACCTCGACGTCGGCCTCCTCGAGCAGCTCGCCGAGCCGTTCCTGGGCCGCGATCCGGAGCTTGAGCTGGGCTCGCTCCAGGTCGAGCTCGCTCATGCGCTGCACGATCGCGGTGGCGGTCTCCGACAGCAGGGCGGCCTTGGAGGCCTCCTGGTAGTCGACCAGCTCCTGCTCGGCCTGCTCGAGGTCGGTCCGGATGCGCTCGACCTGCTCCTCGATGTAGGAGACCGTGGTCTTCGCGCGCCGGGACAGGCGCTGGCGGTTGTTCTCGATGAAGGCATCGAGCACGTGGTTGATGGTCTCGGCCGCCCGGTCCGGGTCCCGGTCGGTGAAATTGACCCGGATGACCGAGGAGCCGCGCTGGGTCTCGCTGGCGGAGAGGTTCGCCAGCAGGGCCTCGGTGGCCTCGCGCGGGGTGGACCAGCGCAGGTAGAAGGTGCGGCCGGTCAGGTCGCCGATCGGGGTCAGGACCAAGCGGGCGCGGCCGAGCTCCAGCGGCTGGTCCTCGACCAGGGTGTAGCGCTTGGGCTGGACGGACAGCAGCCCGGCCGGGCCGGCCTCGATCTCGGTCGAGCTCAGGAAGTGGACCCGCCAGGCGCCGCCCGATCCCTTGGTGGGGTGCTCCAGCAGGCGGCCGTGCAGCCGCCCCAGGGTGGGCGGCCCCTGCCCGATCGCGCGCAGGAAGGAGGGCCAGGGCCAGTAGCGGTCCCAGTCGTCGATCTTCAGGGTCAGGCCGAGGCCGAAGTCCGGCGCCTCGAGGCCCTCGGGCAGCTCGCCGTCCTCGCGCGGCAGGTCGATCACCTGGCCGGCGATGGTGCGCGAGCGCAGGATCGCGATCTCCTTGACCGCCGGCGGCGCGTTGGTGGCGGTGAGCAGGTCGAGGATGCCGCCGGTCTGGCCGCCCTCCTCCAGCATGACCATCGCGTTGGATTGGAAGGCCGGCTCGAAGCTCAGGGAGAGCGCGAAGGAGGCCAGGACCACCGGCAGGGTGGTCAGGATCACCGACCACTTGCGCCGCAGGAAGACGCCCAGGATCTTGCCGAAGTCCAGGGCCTCGCCACCGGGCATGGTGGTCGGGACCGGGTTCTCGAGGGGTTGGCTCACGAACTCAGTCGTTGCGGATGTCCTGGAACAGGGCGACGTCGCGGGCGGTGCCGATCGGCAGGGCGACGAGCTGCAGGATGGGGACCAGGTCGCGGGCGACCTGGCCGACCGCGGCCCAGCGGCGGCGGCCGACGAAGACCACGTCGCCGGGCTGGATCTGGATGCTGGCGGCAGGGTCGAGGTCGTCGAAGTTGATCAGCGCCACCGACTCCTCGGTGATCGGGCCGCGGACCAAGGCGACCTGCTCCCGGTTGGCGTCGACCGTGAAGCCGCCGGTCAGGGAGAGGGCCTGGATCAGGGAGGTGGGCCGGTCGAGCAGGAACATGCCGGGCTGCTTGACCTCTCCCAGCACGTAGAGGCGCTTGGAGCCGAAGTGGATCACCGAGACGTCGACCTTGGGCCGGCGCAGGTAGACCTTGAGCGCCTCCAGGACCTGCTCCTGGATCTCGAACACGGTCTTGCCCTGGACGTCGAGGAAGCCGATCAGCGGCAGGGAGATCGCGCCGGAGCCGTCCACCGGGGTGCCGGGGGTGGCGTTCTGGTAGGGCGCCGAGCCCAGCTCGGGGTGGCCGAAGACGTTCACGCGCAGCACGTCGCCCGGCCCGACGCGGTAGTCGAAGCTCAGCTCGGCGGCTTCCAGCTGCGCCGGGAACTCGACCGGGTCGCTCTCCAGGACGGTGGGCGGCCGTTCGGCGCAGGCGCCCAGGGCGAGGACCAGGAAGGGCAGGAGGGCGCGGACGCTGCGGAGCACGGGATTGCGGGGCCTGGGGTCGCGGCGATGGATACACCAAACACGTGGAGGGCGAACCCGTCGCCGAGCCGGAAGCATAGCGTCGCCTGCTAGACTCCGGCTCCCTCGCGGCGGCCCATCTCCCGCACGGGCTTCCTTCCGCACCGACCCATCGTGACCGCCTCTCGCGCCGGCTTGTTGCAAAGGCTGTGGTCCGGCGGTGTCTGGGCCGCAATTGGGCAATTCTGGCTCGCCGCGAGTTCGCTCCTGATCCACTGGCTGTTGGCGCGGCTGCTGGAGCCCAGCGAATACGGCGCCTACGCGCTGCTGTTCAGCGTCGCCAACGGCGGCATGATCCTCGGCGCGCTCGGCCTGAGCCAGTCGCTGGTCCGGCTGGTGGCCGAGTCCGAGGGCCGCGGACTGCCCGGCCGCGGGGTGCAGGCGATCGACCGCAGCTACGCCTACACCGGCGGGGCGGCGGTGGTGCTGGCCTTCGTCGCTGGCGCCTGGGGTGTGGCCTGGCTGGCGGCGCGGGTCTTCGACGCCCCGCCGATGGCCGCCGCGGCCTGGCCGACCGCGGTCTGGATCCTGGCCCTGGTGTTCCAGACCGTCACCGCCGAGGCCTTCCGCGGCTATCACGACATCCGCGCCGCGGTGCTGTTCGGCGGCGGCCTGGCCGCGGTCCTGACCGCCGTCGGCCTGGGCCTGGCCTGGCTGGGGGACCGGAGCCTGGAGCTGGCGCCGGCGGTCGGCCTGGTCGCCGCCAGCACCGCCCTGTGCACCGCGATCGGGGTCTTCCTGCTCTACCGCCGGCTCCGGAGCGCCCGGCCCGGCGGCGGCTTGGAGCCGGGGGCCATGCGCAAGGTGGCCTGGCCGATGTGGGTCAACGGCCTGACCCACTTCGCCCTGACCCAGATCAGCATCTGGCTGGTCGGCATCCGGCTGGTGGAGGACCAGGTGGCCCTGTTCGGCGCCGCCCAGCGGCTGGTGGCCCTGATCGGCATGCCGCTGATGGTGATCAACGCGATGACGCCGCCGATGATCGCCGAGATGTACGCCCGCGGCGACCGCGACCGCCTGGAGCGCCTGCTGCGCTTCCTGGCCGCCCTCGCCGGCCTGCCGGCGGTGCTGCTCTGCGGGCTCTTCCTGCTGCTCGGGGAGCCGGTGCTCGAGCTGGTCTTCGGCGAGTTCTACCGGGCGGCCTGGCCGGTCCTGGTGGCGCTCGGCATCGGCCAGGCGGCGAGCGTGGTCGCCGGGTCCTGCGGCATCGCGCTGGCGATGCTCGGGCAGCAGCGGATCCTGATGGTGATCACGCTGTGCTGCGGGGTCCTGACCCTGTTCGGCTCCCTCGCGGTGCTCGAGGAGCACGGGATCCACGGCGTGGCGGCGGTCACGGCGGGCACCATGGTGCTGCAGAACGCCCTCTTCGTCTGGCAGGCGAAGCGGCGGACCGGCCTGAAGACCTACGCCCGCTGGTCCAGCCTGCGCGGCTGGCGCGAGCTCATTCGCAGCCTGTGAGGGCGCCGTCCGGCGAGGCGGGCGGCGCGGCGGGTGGCGGCGCACCTGGCCTCGGGGCCGCGGCGGCCAGCTCGAGCAGCCGGGTGACGACCGCCTCGGCCTCGAGGCTGCCCAGGCAGTCGCGGTGCGGGCACTGCTTGGAGTACTCCCGGCTCTCGCAGGGCTGGCAGTCGAGGCCCGGCGACATCACCGCGCAGTGCGGGCCGTAGGGCCGGCAGGAGCGCGGGTCCTCGGGGCCGAACAGGGTCAGGGTGGGCACCCCGCAGGCGGCGGCGACGTGGCCGAGCCCCGAGTCGGAGTTGAGGAAGGCGCTGCACTCGGCGGTCAGCGCGCAGACGGTGCGGATGTCGTGGCCGTGGACGAGCTGCACCCCGGGCAGCTCCGCGAAGGCCGGAGCCAGCTCCATCTCGTCGGGGCCGAGGAAGACCCAGACCCGGCGCTCGGCGCCGCTCGCTTCGGAGGTCCGGGCCAGCAACCGCGCGGCCTCGGCGTAGCGCTCGACCGGCCAGCGCTTCTGGGGGTTGGCGCGGTCGCTGCCGGGGTGCATGCCGACGAGCTCGGCCTCCTCGGCGCCGAGCTGGCGGCGGACGGCGGCGGCGGCCTCGCGCTCGGCGTCGAGCAGCCGCAGCTCCGGCGGCGCAGTCTCGAGCTCGGGGTAGGCGAAGCGGGCCAGCTCGAAGTGGGCCTCGACCTCGTGGACGCCGTAGTGGAAGGGCAGGGAGTGGGTGAAGGCGCGCACCGGCCGGCCCTTGGTGTTGCCGACCCGGGTGCGGGCGCCGCTGACCCTGGCCAGCACCGCGCCGTTGCGCGGGTTGAGCCGCCAGCCGATCAAACAGGTGTCGTAGCGGCCGCGGATGCGGCGCAGGACTCGCAGGCTGGCGCGCCAGGCCGGCACGCCCCGCTCGCGCCAGACCAGGATCCGGTCGGCGACCTGCTCCGGTTCGACGAAGCTGCGCACGAGCTCGGAGTGGGCCAGGAAGTCGATCGCGAGCCCCGGGCGACGCTCGCGCAGCTGCCGCAGCATCGGCAGCGCGGTCAGCACGTTGCCGATGCCGTTGGTCTGGACGAACAGCAGACGTTCGGTCGGGCTCACGGCTACGGCGGGGGCGGTCGGCAGGTCTGCGGGCGACGGGAAGGCTTCGGAATCCGCCCGGGCGGACGCATGATAGAGCACATGCAGGCGGCAGTCGCCCCGGAGCAGCGGTCCGAGGAGCACCCGAGCACGGTGCCCGCGGTCTCGGTGATCGTGCCCTGCCGCAACGAGGCCGACCACATCGAGGGCTTCCTCGAGTCGCTGGCGGCGCAGGAGCCGGTCGAGGGCGGCCTCGAGATCCTGATCGCCGACGGCATGAGCGACGACGGCACGCGGGACATCATCGGCCGCTTCGCCGCGCAGCACCCGGGGGTGCGCCTGGTCGACAACCCGGCGCGCTTCGCCGCGCCGGGCCTGAACCAGGCCATCGCGGCGGCCCAGGCGCCGGTGATCCTGCGCATGGACGTCCACACCCGCTACGCGCCGGACTACGTGCGGGAGTGCCTGGCGGTGCTGGAAGAGACCGGGGCCGACAACGTCGGCGGCGCCGCGCGCACGATGGCCAGCTCCTACATGCAGCAGGCCAACGCCCTGGCCTACGCCTCGCGCTTCAGCGTCGGCGGCGCCCGCTTCCACGACGAGGGCTACGAAGGGCCGGTCGACACCCTGCCCTACGGCTGCTGGCGTCGCGAGCTCTTCGAGCGGGTCGGCCTGTTCGACGAGCAGCTGGTCCGGAACCAGGACGACGAGCACAACCTGCGCATCCACCGCGCCGGCGGCAGGGTGTGGCAGTCGCGGCGGATCCGGTCCTGGTACGCGCCGCGCTCCTCGATCGGCGCGATCTACCGCCAGTACATGCAGTACGGCTACTGGAAGGTAGCCGTGATCCGCAAGCACCGGGTGCCGGCCTCCTGGCGCCACCTGGTGCCCGGCCTGTTCCTGCTGGCGCTGCTGGCGACCGGGATCACCGCCCTGCTCCGCCCGGACTGGTGGTGGCTGCCCGCCGGGCTGGCCGGGTCCTATCTGGCCGCCAGCCTGCTGGCCTCGCTGGCCGCGGCCGGTTTCGGGGCGCGCCTGCGCTACTTCCCCGTCCTGCCGGCGGTCTACGCCGCCTACCACTTCGGCTACGGGATCGGCTTCCTGCGCGGCCTGTTCGCCTTCCGCCGCCGGGGCGACGGCGAGGCCTCCAGCGGCTTCGACGCGATCACGCGCTAGCTCGCCGGCATGGGCACGCAGGGACTAGAATCGCCGCCGATGAAGAGCAGCCCCTCGGCTCGTGCGGAAGAGGCCCAGCGGATCGACCGGGCCTATCGCCGCCGCGCTGAAGACAAGCTCGGTGACCTGTATGCCTGGCATCGGGCCGACGTGCGCCTGACCGACGCCGATCTCCAGCGAGGCCTGGCCGAGCTGCTCCCTTCCGCCTTGGGAGAGGACCTGAGCCAGGTGCGGGCGCTCGACGTCGGCTGCGGCAGCGGCCGCTTCCTGCGCCGGCTGGTGGAGTGGGGGGCCGATCCCTCCCGATTGCTCGGCACCGAGCTGCAGGAGGAGCGGCTGGACAACGCCCGCCGCCTCGGCATCCCGGGCATGCAGTGGCACCTGGGCGATTTGTCGGGTCTGCCTGAGGAGGCGCGCTTCGAGCTCGTCAGCGCCTTCACCGTCTACTCCTCGATCCTCGATCCGGAGCTGCGGCGCGAGCTGGCGACCGAGATGTGGCGCCGAGTGGCGCCGGGCGGCTCGGTCCTGATCTTCGACTTCCGCTTCGACAACCCGGCCAACCCCGACGTGCGCAAGCTGCGACGCTCGGAGATGGAGGGCTGGTTCCCGCAGTCGGAGACGCGCTACCGCAGCCTGGTCCTGGCGCCGCCGCTGGCGCGCCGCGTCGCTCCCCTCTCCTATGGTCTGGCCGCGCTGCTCGCGCGGCTCCCCTTCCTGCGCTCCCATTTCCTCTTCCTGGCCACCAAGGCAGCACCCTCCGGATGAGCCCCTCGAGCACCCTCCCCTTCCTCCCCTTCGCCCTGCCGGCCATCGGCCAGGAGGAGATCGACGAGGTGGTCGACTCCCTGCGCAAGGGGTGGCTGACCACCGGCCCGAAGTGCCGCCAGTTCGAGCAGGACTTCGCCGCCTTCCTCGGCACCGACGGCGCCGCGATCGCGGTCAACTCGGCCACCGCCGGCCTGCACCTGGCGGTGGAGTCGCTGGGCATCGGCCCCGGCGACCAGGTGATCGTGCCGACCTGGACCTTCACCTCCACCGCCGAGGTGGTGCGCTACCTCGGCGCCGAGCCGGTGCTGGTGGACGTGGACGAGCGCACCCTGAACCTGGCGCCGGAGGAGCTCGAGCGGCAGCTGGCCGCCAACGACCGGGTCAAGGCCGTGATGCCGGTGCACTTCGCCGGCCTGGCCTGCGAGATCGGACCGATCCGCGAGCTGTGCGCGCGCCACGGCGCGGCGGTGGTGGAGGACGCCGCCCACGCGCTGCCGACCACCTGGAACGGCGAGCTGGTCGGCTCGCGCAGCGAGCTGGCGGTCTACTCCTTCTACGCCACCAAGACCATCGCCACCGGCGAGGGCGGCATGGTCGTGGTGCAGGACTCGGAGCGCGCCGCGCGCATGCGCACGATGCGGCTGCACGGCATCGACCGCGACGCCTTCGACCGCTACAGCTCGGAGAAGCCGGCCTGGTACTACGAGATCGTCGCGCCGGGCTTCAAGTACAACATGGGCGACCTGGCGGCGGCGCTGGGCATCCACCAGCTGCGCAAGGCGCGCGCCCTGCGCGACCGGCGGGCCGAGATCGCCGCGCGCTACACCGAGGCCCTGGCCGACCTGCCGCTGCAGCTGCCGGCCGAGGCGCCCGCCGGCGAGCTGCACGCCTGGCACCTCTACGTGGTGCGGCTCACCGCCGAGGCCCCGCTCGACCGCGACGCCTTCATCGCCCGCATGTCCGCGGCCGGCGTCGGCACCAGCGTGCACTTCATCCCGCTGCACCTGCACCCCTACTGGCGCGACTTCACCGGCCTGGCGCCGGACGAGCTGCCGGTGGCGAACGACAGCTTCGGCCGCGCGGTCAGCCTGCCGCTCTATCCGACCATGACCGAGGGCGAGGTCGAGCGCGTGGTGGAGACCGTGCGCGCGATCCTGCTCGGCCAGGGCTGATGCTCCGCAAGCGACTGCTCGACCTGTTCCTGACCCTGCCAGCGGTGCTGCTGCTGCTGCCGGTCTACCTGGTCGTGGCGGTCGCGGTGAAGCTGGGCTCGCGCGGACCGGTGCTGTTCCGCCAGCAGCGGGTCGGGCGCGGCGGCCGGCTGTTCACGATCCTGAAGTTCCGCAGCATGGTGGCGGACGCCCACCGGCGCGGACCGGCGGTCACCGCCGGCCGCGACCCGCGCATCACCGCGGTCGGCCGCTTCCTGCGCAGGACCAAGCTCGACGAGCTGCCGCAGCTGTGGAACGTGCTGACCGGCGACATGAGCCTGGTCGGCCCGCGCCCCGAGGTGCCGGAGTACGTGGCCCACTACCCGCCGCACCTGAAGGACAAGGTGCTGTCGGTGCCGCCCGGCATCACCGCCGACGCCGCGATCGAATTCCTCGACGAGGAGGAGGCGCTGCGCGGCGTCGACGACCCCCACGCCCACTACATCGAGCAGGTGCTGCCGCGCAAGCTCGAGCTCTACGAGCGCTACGTCGACGAGTGGACGCTGCGCTCGGACCTGAAGACGCTGATCCGGACCTTCCTGGCGATGCTCCGGATCCAAGGAAGACCCGCATGAGCCCCCACGCCTCCGCGCTGCTCCAGAAGATCGAAGGGACCACGGCGACGATCGGCATCGTCGGCCTCGGCTACGTCGGCCTGCCGCTGGCGCTGCGCTTCGCCGAGACCGGCTTCCGCGTGCTCGGCCTGGACATCGATCCGGCCAAGGTCGAGAAGCTGAACGCCGGCCAGAGCTACATCGACTACATCCCGGGCGAGCAGATCGCCGCCGCCAACGCCGCCGGCATGGAGGCCACCGCCGACTTCGCCCGCGCGGCCGAGGCCGACGCGCTGCTCCTGTGCGTGCCGACCCCGCTCGACCGCCACCGCGAGCCGGACCTGAGCTACGTGCTCGACACGGTGGAGTCGCTGCTGCCGCACCTGCGGCCGGGCCAGCTGATGAGCCTGGAGAGCACCACCTACCCGGGCACCACCGACGAGGAGCTGCTGCCGCGGATCGAGGCGCGCGGCTTCACGGTCGGGGAGGACGCCTTCCTGGTCTACTCGCCCGAGCGCGAGGACCCGGCCAACGCCCAGTTCACCCTGCGCACCATCCCCAAGGTGGTCGGCGGCGCCACGCCCGCCTGTCTGGAGCTCGGCACCGCCCTGTACGGCCGCATCGTCGAGCAGACGGTGCCGGTCAGCTCCACCCGGGCGGCCGAGATGACCAAGCTGCTCGAGAACATCCACCGGGCGGTCAACGTCGGCCTGGTCAACGAGATGAAGGTCGTGGCCGACGCCATGGACCTCGACATCCACGAGATCATCGACGCCGCCGCGACCAAGCCCTTCGGCTTCGTGCCCTACTACCCGGGGCCGGGGCTGGGCGGCCACTGCATCCCGATCGACCCCTTCTACCTGACCTGGAAGGCGCGCGAGTACGGGGTGCACACCAAGTTCATCGAGCTGGCCGGCGAGGTGAACTCGAACATGCCCGACTGGGTGGTCGGCAAGGTGGTCGAGGCGCTCAACCTCGACCACAAGGCGGTCGCCGGCTCGAAGGTGCTGGTGCTCGGCATCGCCTACAAGAAGAACGTCGACGACCTACGCGAGTCGCCCTCGCTCGAGATCATGGAGAAGCTGAAGGACCGCGGCGCCCAGATCGCCTACTCCGACCCGCACATCCCGGTGTGCCCCAAGGTCCGCAAGCACCACTTCGAGCTGGAGAGCGTCGAGCTCAGCTTCGAGAACCTGTCGCACTACGACTGCGTGGTGCTCGCCACCGACCACGACCGCTTCGACTACGAGGCGATCCTGTCCGGCAGCCAGCGCATCGTCGACGCCCGCGGCCGCTGGCGCGGCCGGAACGACAAGGTGCTCAAGGCCTGAGCAGCTCCTCGACCGCGGCCAGGCACTCCTTCATGCGCCCGGACCAGGTCCAGTCGCGCTCCACGACCTTGCGGTGCGCGGCGGCGGCGGCGGCGGCGCGGGCCGCTTCGTCGGCCAGCCAGCGGCGCGCCTTGTCGGCCAGCTCGGCGCCGGTGGCGAAGAAGTCGGCCTCGGCGCCCTCCTGATACAGCTCCTCGTGGGCCGGGCTGCGCTGGGCCAGCATGAAGCTGCCGCAGGCCGGGATCTCGAAGCTGCGGGTGGTGTACTCGTCGTCGACCTCGGTGTTGAGGAAGCACAGGCCGATGCGGGCGTTGGCCAGCGCCATCGCGTAGTCGTCGCCGCGCAGCCACTGGTTGCGCACCGCCCGGCTCAGCCCGGCGCGGCCGGCGGCCTCCCAGCCGCGGCCGTAGACCCGCAGCCCGGCCTCGGGCAGCGCCGCCGCCAGCTCGGTGAGCATCTGCTCGCGCTCCGCCATGCGCTGGCCGACGAAGACCAGGTCGCAGCGGTGCTCCTCGGCCCCGGGCGCCGGCGGCAGCAGCGGCCGGTGCACCGCCGGGTCGTAGGCCTGGTAGTTGAACAGCACCCGGCGCGCGCCCTGGTCGCGGTAGAAGTCGAGGTCCGCCTTCTTGGTCGTGATGCAGAGGTCGTAGGCGCGCAGGGCGCCGTGGATCACCCGGCCCATGCCCGGGGCGCGGATGGCGTCCGGCGTGTAATGGACCACGCAGCGGGCGCCGGCGGCGCGGATCGCCTCGACCGCCTGGGCCGACAGCAGCAGGCCCTGGTCGATCCAGACGCAGTCCGGCTTCACCTTGGCCGCCTCCTTCACCAGCAGCTCCTCGTGCTTCCGGACCAGGCGCGGCGAGCACAGCCGCACCGCCAGGCGGGTGGCCCAGCTGCGGTCGGTGTACTCGGGCAGCAGCCGGCGGTTGTCCACCGCGTAGTAGCTGTCCACCAGCCCGCGCAGGGTCTCCGCCCGTTGCAGGCTGGTGCAGCCCCATTCGAGGGTGCCGAAGTAGAGCAGGCGCATCAGGGGAGGGTGGGGTGGAGGCGCGGCTTCTCGAACATGCCGATCACGGTGACCGCAGCCACCACCGCGCAGCCGATCAGGGCGTGGGTGAAGAAGAAGCCGAAGGCCCCGTTCACGAACATCTGGGTGAAGACCGGGATCGGGAGGTAGACCAGGATCGGCCAGGTGGCGCGCCGGACCCAGGCCGCCGCCAGGGCCAGGCGGTAGAGGCTGGCCAGCACGAAGCCGAGTACCGCGCCGCTGAGTACGGCCCCGGCGAGCCCGAGGTCGTGGTAGAAGCTGAAGGTGAAGTAGCGGTAGAAGCCGGCGTCGGGCAGGACGGCGTAGTCCTCCGGCATGAAGCGCCGCGCCACCTCCTGCGAGGTCCGGACCTTGTCCTTGGCGAGGATCGCGCTCGGGATGAGCTCGGTGACCTCCCGCCACATCCAGGACTCCTCGGTCAGGTTGCCGCCCAGGGGCACCTGGTGGACCAGCAGGGCGAAGGTCTCGAAGCCGTACTCGCGGCGGATCACCTTGTCGAAGACGACCTCGGCGGTGCTCCCTTCGGCCTCGCCCCACTCGCCGCGGTCGCGCGTGATCTCGGCGGTGCCGATGACCACCAGGCCCAGGATGGCGCCGATCATCATCAGCCGCCGGACCCGGATCCGACCCCGCGTGCGCAGCAGGGCGCCCTGGAAGTAGAGCACCAGCGGCAGCAGGTAGTAGATGATGTCGCCCTTGCTGCCGCGCAGGCCGAGCAGCGGCACGCCGGCGAAGAGCATGACCAGCCCGAGGCGGCGGTACTGGAGCAGCACCAGCAAGGGGAGGAAGTTGGCCGCGTAGAACAGCGGCACGGTCCAGAAGAAGCCGGAGCCCTCGCCGAACAGCAGGAAGGGCAGGATGCAGGTCGGCACCGCCATGACCGCGGCCCAGGTGAACATGCCCCCCCGGCCCTGGCCCATCGTGCGCATGTCGGGCTGGAGGAAGAAGCGGTCCTGCGGGCCCGGCGTGACCCGGCGGGTGGCGAGGTAGACCCCGGCCTGGAAGGCCAGGCCGACCGCCGCCATGATCAGCAGGGGCGCGAGGTAGAACCAGAATTCCCCCTGGTGCTCCCGGGTCTCCAGGCGAAGCCCGCGCGCGCCGTCGCTCTGCAGCCAGCCGAACCAGTGCTCGCTGAGCGCGACCAGTTCGGTGAACACCACGTAGAGCGAGAAGATGCCGTTCGGGTGGAGCAGCGAGGCCTGGCGCCGGCGCACGGAGACCAGGAACGGGCCAGCCCAGACCAGGACGTTCAGGGCGAAGGCCAGGAGCTCGAGAATCCCGTTCATGCGGTCCGCTCGGCGGCGAGTCTAGCAGCGGCCGCCGAGCGCCATCAGGGCTGCTTCCAGCTCGGGAGCTCCCGGCCGAGGAGCTGCTCCAGGCGCTCCACCTCCGAGCGGTAGTGGTCCACGACCTCGGCCCGGAAGGCCGGCGACAGGGCCGGCCGCTTCTGCGCCTTGGTGTTCCAGCGGCGCACGAGCTCGATGCCGGGCAGCTGCTTGAGGCGGAGGCCCCGCTCGAGGCCCTTCACGGTGCGGTAGAGGAAGCCAGGAGGCTTGTGGAGCAGGCGGCCGACCGCGGGCGAGCGGTGGATGGTGTTCGGGTTGATCCGGGGGAAGTCCTCGCGGCCGTCCTGGGGCAGCCCGAGGAAGTCCAGGGTCTCTCGGTAGACGCGACGGGTGTCCTGGATGAAGTCCTCGAAGACGATCAGCTTCAGCTGCTCCGGCGGGACCACCGCCTGCAGCCGCTCGACCTGCTCCCCGAGCCGGCCGATCTCGGAGTAGAACAGGAAGCAGGGGTTGGGGACCTGCGGCGGCAGCCTCCGGCCCTGCTTCCGCTCGGGCTCCAGGCGCCAGGCACGCTCGAAGTCGGCCTCGTCCTCCTCGCAGTTGTAGACCATCTGGGCGTGCTTGGAGTGCACCAGGTCCACCGGGTTGCGGAGCATCGCGATGATCCTGGCCGCCGGGAGGTGGTGGAGGATGTTGGGGACCGCCTCCCGCCCGTAGAGGTACCAGACCGAGGACTCGCCGATCGCGCGGGCCCCGTCGGGGCAGGAGGAGTACAGCTCGGCGTATTCCTGCGGCGAATCCACCCCCCGGTCCATGTCGGTGGCGAAGAAATGCGGCTCCTTCCGACACAGGAAGGCGTCGGGATGCTCCCGCAGGTACTGGTCGAGGGCCGAGGTCCCGGATTTGGGGGCGCCGATGATGAAGAAAGTCGGCCGCGGGGTCCCGGGGAGGAGGGCGGTGAGTTCGGTGGACTCGGCTGCGGAGGTCGCCATGGCAAAGCCGACGGGTGCGCGCGCCCTTCGGCAGCGGAGAGGATAACGAAGCGCGCTTTGGATCCCTCTGCCCCTTCGGCGGCGGTATAACAGGCCTGCAGAGACGGTGGGCCCCCTCGACCTACCACCGTTGTCGGCGGGACTCGCCAAGCCTTGCCCTCCATGATTTCGAACGGACTCCTGGGACGAAACCAGAAGCGGGACAGCCGCTTGCTGAAATTGCTCCAGGCCATGTCCAGGCGCCAGCGGCAGTGGATCAAGCTGGGCATCGACCTCGGGATCACCGTGGTCTCGCTCTACGTTGCCTTCGTGGTCCGGCTCGGCACCCTCCAGCCGGAGCTCGACACCGGCTTCCTGTGGCTGCTGCCGATGATCCTGTGCATGCGGCTGCCCACCTTCGCCTGGCTGGGGCTCTACCGCTCCAACATGGCTCAGCCGGGGCCGGACATGGCCCGCCGGGTGCTGGTCGGCATCGCGATCTCGCTGGCCGGGGTCGGCATCCCGCTGCTGCTGTTCCAGCCGCCGGGCTTCCCGCGCGCGGTGATCGTGGTCGAGGCCGCCATCTCGGCGGTCCTGGTGATCAGCAGCCGCGAGATCATGACCGCCATGCTCGCCAGCCGCCTGCGCCGCGCGCGCCGGCGCGAGCCGGTCCTGATCTACGGCGCCGGCAACGCCGGGGTGCAGCTGGCGGGCTCCCTGGTCCGGGACGAGAACCACGAGTACCGGCCGGTCTGCTTCGTCGACGACGACCCGATCAAGCAGGGCATCCGCATCGACGGCCTGGAGGTCTACGGCTCCTCGGAATTGGAGGCCATCCGCGAGCGCTTCCTGGTCCGCCGGGCCCTGTTCGCGATCCCCTCGCTGCCGGGCTGGAAGCGCCGCCCGATGGTCGAGAAGCTCGAGGCGGCCGGCCTCGAGGTCAGCACCGTGCCGAGCCTGATCGACCTGGTCAGCGGCCGGGTGGACCTGTCGGAGCTGGGCGAGGTCTCCGCCGACGACCTGCTGGGCCGCGAGGCGGTGCCGCCCGACTCCGAGCTGCTGGAGTCCAACGTCAAGGGCCAGACCGTGGTCGTGACCGGCGCCGGCGGTTCGATCGGCTCCGAGCTGTGCCGCCAGATCGCCGCCCTCGGGCCGCGCTGCCTGATCCTGTTCGAGAACAGCGAATTCGCGCTCTACAAGATCGAGATGGAGCTTTCGGTCCGCTTCCCCGGGCTGAAGGTGGCGGCGATCCTCGGCACGGTGCTGCACCGCAACCGCATGGTCGAGACCTTCCGCGGCTTCGAGGTCGACACCATCTACCACGCGGCGGCCTACAAGCACGTGCCGCTGGTCGAGCAGAACCCGCTCCAGGGCCTGTGGAACAACGTCATCGGCACCTGGCGCACCGCCGAGGCGGCGATGGAGGCCGGGGTCCGGACCTTCGTGCTGGTCTCCACCGACAAGGCGGTCCGGCCGAGCAGCGTGATGGGCGCCAGCAAGCGCGCGGCCGAGCTGGCCTGCCTGCTGGCCGGCGCGCGGGCGCTCGAGAAGGCCCAGTGCGAGGGCGATCCGGCGCCGCGCTACGTGATGGTGCGCTTCGGCAACGTGCTCGACAGCGCCGGCTCGGTGGTGCCGCTGTTCCGCAAGCAGATCGACCGCGGCGGTCCGGTGACGGTCACCCACCCGGACGTCACCCGCTACTTCATGACCATCCCGGAGGCCTCCCAGCTGGTGCTGCAGGCCGGCGCGCTCGGCCGCGGCGGCGAGGTCTTCCTGCTCGAGATGGGGCAGCCGGTGCGCATCTCCGACCTGGCCCAGCGCATGATCGATCTCACCCTGGCCGCCACCGGCAAGAAGATCGAGATCCGCTACACGGGCCTGCGGCCGGGCGAGAAGCTCTACGAGGAGCTGCTCACCGACCCCGAGCTCAGCGAGGCCACCCAGCACCCGAAGATCTTCCAGGCCCGGGAGAAGGCGCCGCCGCTGGCCACCATCGGCGAGATCCTGGAGGACTTCCAGGAGGCCCTGCGGCTGCACGACACCGCCCGCAGCCACGAGCTGCTGCTCCGCCTGGTGCCGGACTATCGCCCCGACCAGGTGTTGGCCGACATCGCCCGCAGCGGACAGGCCAGCCTGTCCTTCCACGGCAACGGGCAGCCGGAGCTCGATGCCGAGGCCGAGGCAGGAGCCGCTGCCGAGACCGGCGCAGCTGCCGAGACCGGAGCCGTGGCCGCCAGCGACGAGCAGCAGGACCCGGTCCGGTCCGGCCCCTCCGCCTAGGCTGCTAGGCTGCCTGCGTGGCCCGGATCCTGTACGTCGCGGTCGACGGCTGGCACTTCCGCAACCACCAGCTGCCGGTGGCGCTGGCGGCGCAGCGGGCCGGGCACGAGGTCGCGGTGGCCGCGGCGCCGGACCCCTACGCCGCCGAGGTCGAGGGGGCCGGG
>CAZXTO010000019.1:0-19609 GCA_964643675.1 uncultured Planctomycetales bacterium | reverse complement strand
CGCTTCCGGATGCTGTGGAAGGTCAGGATCGGGACGCCGCCGAGGCAGATGCGCTGGTGCACGGCTCAGTCGATGAAGCTCTCGGCCGGCTCCAGCTCCGGCGGCCCCTGCTTCTTGAGCAGCGCGCGGGCGGCCGGGATCAGGCGGTGGCGCAGGACCGAGAAGAAGGACCCGCTGAGTCCGCCCGAGTAGAGCACGAAGTCGCCGTGGGCGCGGATCGGGCCCTTGTAGCGGCCGATGATGTTGGGACTCTCGAGCGAGCCGCGCGAGGCATCGATGACCTCGATGCCGAGCTCCTCGCCGTGGTCCACCATGTACTTGAGCAGCAGCGAGCCGCCGCGCTTGTCATTGGTGGAGGGGTGCTGGGCCAGGTTGTAGCTCAGGAAGCGGCCGCGGTGCAGGAAGCCCCAGTGGTAGATGATCAGCTCGCCGTCGAGCCGGATCGTGGCCAAGGCGATCTCCTGGCGCGGGGCCAGCTCCCGCCACAGGTCGCGCATGAAGGCGCCGGTGGGGCCGTCGCGGAACACGCCGACGCCCTGGTCGCCCTTCCAGCTGCTGCCCTCGACCTGCTTGCAGTCAGCGATGAGACCGTCGATCGAGTCGCCGTCGACGAAGGCGAAGCGGCACTCGACCTCGCCGTCCTGCTCCAGGTGCTCCATCGACTGGCGCAGCTGGCGGCGGTACTTGCTCGAGGTCTTGCCCTTGGTCTCGAGGTCGACCATCGGCGCCTTGGAGGCGAGCTGGGAGTGGAGGCCGAAGCCATGTTCGGCCGCCAGCCGCTCGAGCGCGCGGTGGGTGGGGGAGGCGTTCGGGACCTCGTGGAGGCCGAAGGCGGTCCAGCCGCCGGCGCCGCGCGCCCACTCCAGGATCAAGCGCAGGGTCTCGCGGCAGTCCTCGTCGTCGGCGGCCGGGACCTCCATGCGGTCGAAGTAGGGCGTGCCGGCGACCTCGAGCTTGCCGACCTGCCAGCGCTGGCCGATGCGGCCCTTGCCGAGGATCAGCGGCAGACCGCCGATCCACTGGCCGTCGCGCTCGGCCACGACCAGGAACATCCGGCGGCCGGCGCCGAAGTGCTGGGCCCACAGCCGCAGCCAGTCGGGGCGGAGGAAGAAGATGCCGCTCCGGGTGCGCTCGAGCAGCTCGCTCCAGCGTTCCTGGTGTTCGGCGAAGACCTCGGCGCCCTCGTAGACCTGGAGCGTCGCCTCGCTCATTCCTCCTCGTCGTCGCCGGTGTAGCCCAGCCCCTCGAGCTCGTTCTGCATGCCGCTGTCGATCTCGGCGCTCTCGACGCTGTCGACCCGGAATTCGGCTGACTGCTCGCGGCGGGCGAGCAGGCGCTGCTTGAGCTCCTCGACCCGCTCCGGCTTCTGCTTGGCCAGGTCGTGCAGCTCGAGCGGATCGGCGTCCAGGTCGTAGAGTTGCCAGCTCACCTGGCCCTCGAGCTCGACCCGCACCAGCTTCTCGCGGCCGAAAACCCAGCCGGTGAGCTCGTAGCCCTTCATGTTGCTGATCAGGGCCTCGGGGGCGGCGCCGCGGTCACCGCCGGCGATCAGGTCGCCGAGGTCGGTGCCCTGGATGCGCGGCGGGTGGGGGGCGCCGACCCAGGTGGCGATGGTCGGGTAGAGGTCGATCAGCTCCACCGCGCCTTCGACCACGCCGGCGTCGATGCCGGGGCCGTCGATGATCAGGGGCACGCGCGCCAGCTCCTCGTAGGCCGACTGGCCGTGGCCGAACTGCTTGTGCTCCCAGAACTCCTCGCCGTGGTCGGAGGTGACGATCACGTAGGTGTTGTCGAGCAGGCCCTTGGCGCGCATGCCGTCGAGCAGGCGGCCGATCTCGCGGTCGCAGTAGCTGATCTCGGCGTCGTAGAGCTCGAGCACCCGCTCGAGACCGTCCGGGTCGACCCCGGTGATCTCGTAGAAGGGGTACGGCGGCTTGCCGTGGGTCACGTTCATGCGCGAGGCCATCTCGCGGTCGAGCGGTTCGATCCCGACCTCGGCCAGGTACTCGGCCGGCGGGTCGTAGGGGCCGTGCGGGTCGATGTACTGGATGTAGAGGAAGTAGGGCGAGCCGTCGTGTCCCTCGACCCACTCCAGCACCCGGTCGGTGATGCGGGCGGCCTCGTTGGCGGGGTCCTTGTGCTTGACCAGGCCGAGCCCCTTCAGGATCTCCATCACCCGCTCCCAGGTGGTGAAGCGCAGCATCGAATTCAGCTCGTCGGAGGCGTGGGTCCAGAACTCGTCGAAGCCCTGGGCGAAGCCGAAGATCTCGGAGACGTTGCGGTTGGCCGAGAAGCCGGCGGTGGCGTAGCCCTTGCTGCGGACGGTCTCGGCCAGGGTCGGCAGCTCCTCCGGCACCCGCACGTCCAGCTGGTTGGTGCGGTGGCTGGCCGGGTAGAGCGAGGTCATCAGGGAGGCCACCGACGGCCGGGTCCAGGTCGCCTGGACGTAGGCCGACTCGAAGCGCAGGCCCTCGGCCGCGAGCTGGTCCAGCACCGGCGAGGTCTGCTTCTCGTAGCCGTAGCTCTGCAGGTGGTCGGCGCGCAGCGTGTCGACCAGCACGAACAGGACGTTGGGGGCGCCGTCGGCCGGATCCTCCTGCGGCGCCTGCTCCTGCGCTCCGGCGGGGGCGGTGGCGATCACGCCGCCGTGGCCGGCGATCGCCAGCACCAGCACCGCGGCGAAGGAGGCGCGCAGCATGCCGAGGCCGTAGCCGGTGACCAGGCAGCAGGCGGCCAGCAGGCCGTTCGCGACCAGGGGGCCGATCGACAGCGGCGAGACACCGGCGTAGATCTTCTGGTGGATCCAGGAGGTGCCGATCACGAAGGCCATCAGCGCCACCGTGGTCGAGAGCACCGAGGCGGCGCGGTTCGGGCGCAGCTTGCGCGGCAGGAAGGCCAGCAGGGCGGCGAGGATCGCGCCGGCGAAGCCGTAGCGCGAGGCCACCGAGACCGAATCCAACAGCGGCTCGTGGAAGCTGAGGTCCGAGGTGGCGGTGACCAGGGCGGCCTCGATGGCGCCGACCGCCCACCCGGCGGCGAAGCCGAGCAGCAGGTTGAAGGGGATGCGCTGGATGAGGGGCATGGGCTCAGTCGCGGAACTTGGCCGGCAGCGGCTTGACCTTGGAATTCAGGTAGAGCGGACCGAGCCGCAGGTGCGTCTTGACCCCGACATCCTGGAAGCCGTAGCGCTTGTGGAACTTCCGCGTGGCCCGGTTGTCCGGTTCGAGGAAGGTGACGATGCGCTGCACGCCGCTCGCCGGCAGCACGTCCTCGAAGCAGTGCTTCATGCCGAAGTGGCCGATGCCGAGGCCGCGCCGCGAGGGCGTGCACCAGCCCTCGAACCAGTAGGCCTCGCCCGGCTCGGGGCGGATCCAGGTGCGCATCTCGGGGTCCCAGTGGGGGCAGGTGCAGAACCAGTTGTGGGCCAGCACCTGGCCGTCGCTGATCGCCAGCGAGCAGTAGTAGCCGGGGGTCTCGAGGCGCTTCTGGTACCACTCCCGCTTGAACGGGAAGTTGGCCGCCATCATGTCGAGGTGGTCGAGGGTGGCGAGCACCACCTCCATGTCCTTCGGGATGATCAGCCGCTTGACCTCGAATAGCGGCTCGCCCATCTCGCGGGTGCAGACGATCATCACCTTGCGGCGATAGAACTTCCACTTCAGGGCCTCGAAGACGCCCTTCAGGCCCTCCTTCCGCAGCTTGCGGAAGGCGCGGGTGATCGGATTCCCTTCACTCATCTCGACAGCAGCAATTCTTCACGCTTCATTCGCCTTGCGCAATTGTAGACCACATAGATCAGCGCGGCGTGCATCCACAATGCATGATCGGTCAGGGGCGAGTGGATGTTGTACATACTCTTGATCCACCAAGAGCAGAGTCCAATGAACGTGGCGATGCCGACGAGAGCGAGATAGTCGTTTTCGAGCCTCCAGACCCCCCAGGCCTTCTTCATGAAGGAGAACCAGAACATCACGTAGGCGAAGCCGCCGACCAGGCCGGTCTCGGCCGTCCAGAGCAGCAGGCCGTTGTGGACCCGGAACTGCAGGGTGCTGACGTAGCGTCCGTCGAAGGAGGCGAATTTGTGGATGTAGGCCGTGTAGGAGCCCAGTCCGACCCCGGAGAAGGGGTTGTGGGCGATGATGTTCATCGCCGTGACGAACTGGGGGAGGCGCGCGAAGGTCGAGCCTGAATCGTCGGAGGTCAGGCGCTGGCGGATCTCCTCGATGCCCAGGACCATGGCGACCATCAGGGCGATCCCCGCCATGAGCGGCGCCCACAGGCTGACGATGGACGGCTTGCCGTAGCGGCGCTTGACCAGGAAGTAGGTGCCGAAGGCGTTGAACACCGCGCACACCCAGCCGGCGCGGCTGAAGGTCAGGATGAGGGTGACGTTGAGGACCAGGAAGGTGGCCCAGAAGGCGCAGCGGGCCAGGAGGGCCTGGTTCTTGCGCATCGCCATCGCCAGCGGGAGCGGGCCGACCAGCACCAGCCACTCGGCGAAGCGGTTGGGGTGGCCCATCAGGGCGCCGGTTCGGATCAGCGCGCCGCCGGGGATCTCCTCGGCGCGGATCTTGGTCTCGCCCAGGAAGGTCAGGCCGAGCTTGCCGCCGGTCGCGTATTGCCCCCACGAGATCAGGCTCTCGATCCAGATCTGGGCGCAGACCCCGATCACGATCCACTTCAGGATGCTCAGCTTGTCGACCTTCTTGGCCAGGTAGAGGAAGGCCAGCGCGTAGCGGACCAGCTCGACCCAGAGCATGAAGGAGGCCGGCAGGTACACCGAGTGGATCGGGAACAGGAGGGCGGCCAGGACCATCAAGCCGAGCCACTTCGCCGCCGGTCCGACCTTGTGGGAGGGCGAGGACCGCCGCAGGCAGACGTCGACGAACCAGTCCAGCCAGAGGATCAGGAGGAAGAAGTCCTTCTCCCAGACCACCACCCCCTCCGGCATGCCGGAGCGGAGCCTCGCCGCTGGGAACTCGTAGATCTGGAAGTTCAGCGCCAGCGGGAAGGTGAAGGCCAGCAGCCCGGTGGTGAGGGCGATGAACTGGCGGTAGGTCAGCAGCCAGGCCGAGAGCCCGGCGCCCATCACCATCGTGAACAGGACCACCATCTGCCAGCGTCCGCCGCCGTAGTGGGTGGCGGTCGCGGCCACGGCGAACAGGATGCCCGCCAGGATCGTGACCGCCGCCGCCACCCCCGACGGAGCGGCCTTGTGACCGGCCAGTCCGTCGATGTCGAGCGGGTCGCGGCGGCTTCCGAGAGCCACGGCTCAGACGCGGCGGTAGAGGAGGCGCGGGATCGGGTCGCGGCGCTGGGTCAGGACCGCGCCGAGGACCTTGTCGCAGTAACGGTCGAGCATCGACTGGCCGCGGCGGGCGACCTCGATGTGGACCCCGGAGCCGCTGACCACGAAGACCGCGGCCTCGGCCGAGGAGGCGTAGAGCCCGCCCTCGGCGCCCGCCAACGGCAGCGCCGACATGATCACCAGGTCGCAGCCGACGGCGGCCTCGTCGACCGCCTTCTTCTGTTCCGCCACGCCCATGCCCGACAGGTCGAGCACCTGGATCTGCTCCCCCTTGACGGCGTCGCTGACGATGCCGTCCGGGGTGGCGAAGGTGACGGAGCGACCGTCCTGGGCGGCGCTCACCGCGACCGCCGAGGCCATGGTCGCGGCGCCCTCGCCGTTGGTGGACGAGGCCAGGCACACGGTGCGCGCGCCGGACTGGTCGATGCTCGCCAGCACCAGCTTGGCGCCCTTCATGACCGGTTCGGGCAGGCCGTCCCGGAAGGAGGAGCTGGGGAGGCGGGCCAGCGAGGCCAGCACCGGCAGGCCGAGCTCCGACTCGATGTCCTGCACGGTCGAGACCCGGCCGTGGAAGTAGGCCCGCAGCAGGGCGAAGGCGATCGCGCCGGGGATGCCGAGCAGGAAGCCCAGGATCGCCATCACGAAGCGGTTGGGGAAGTACGGCTTGACCGGCGTGGTCGCCTGCTGGAGCACGCGGACGCTGGTCAGCTGGTTGACGTCCATCGCCTGCGAGATCCGCTCCTCCTCGAACTTCGCCATGTACTGGCGGTAGCTGGCGCCGATGATCTCGCGCTGGGATAGCAGGTCCTCGAAGTGGGCGCGGTCCTTCTCCACCTCCTGCAGCTCGGCGCGCAGATCCTTGACGCGGCGGCCCAGGAAGTCCTTCTTGTTCTGGAGCTGCTCGAGCAGCTTGGTGCGGGTGGTCTCGAACTCGTGCGAGGCCTGCTCGTAGGCGCGCACGTCCAGACCTTGGGCGGCCGCCATCTGCAGCTCGAGGTCGAGCAGCCGCTGGTAGTAGGAGGCGAGCTCCGGGTGCTCGGTGAGCGAGGAGGCCTGCATCAGGTTGCCGTCGTCGCCGACCCCTTCGAGCGAGCGCAGGGCCTGCTCGTTGATGGTGAGGTCCTGGAGCAGCAGGGAGCGCTGCTGGGTCAGGTCCCCGCCGTCGTGCGACATGCGGAAGTCGGTGATCTGGGCCTGGATCCCGTCCAGCTCCTCCTTCTTGGTCACCACCTCCTGCTCGAAGAAGGTCAGCGCCCGCCGGTCGCTGTGGATCTCTGTGTGCTGCTTGAGGTACTCCTCGAGCAGGTAGTTGACCGTCCGGACCGCCGTCCCCTTGCCCTGGTTGTGGTAGGTGACGTTGATGATGAAGGCGCCCGGCTCGATCTCGACCTCGATCTTCTTGGCCAGCTGGCGGGTCAGGTTGGCGCCGTCGGGCAGGTCCTCCACCAGGCCGATGGCGACGCAGAAGTCGTCGAAGCCGTCCTTCAGGCGGCTGAAGAAGGTCTCCTTCCTGTTCTCCGGGACGTCGGCCAGCAGGCGCTCCGCCACCCGGCTGAGGACCGGCTCGCTGAGCATGATCCCCATCTCGGAGACCACGTTCTCCATGGTCGTGTCCAGCCTCACGCCGACGTTGGCCGAGGCGACGCCGAGCGCCGCGTTCTGCCGGCCCGACTTCACCATGACCTTGCCCTCGGCTTCCCAGATCTTGGGGAAGTTGTAGGCGATCAACATCAGGAAGACGAAGAACACGACGAAGAAGCCGAGCATCGCCTTGCGGAATTCGAACAAGGCGCGGATGACGCGGCGCGGCGTGTCGGTCCGTCGTTCGCTTTGGGGAGGGGTGGTCATCGCTAGTTCCCGGTGTTCAGGCGATAGGAGGCGCCGAGGTTGATCGGCAGGTTGCGGCGGATGTACTGCTCGACGGCCCGGTTGGTGTTGCCGACGCCGGTGCGCAGGATCACGACCACGTCTCGCGGGCGGACCCGCACCATCGGCAGCGGGTTGCCGTGGGCCAGGGCCTCGTCGACGTCGTAGAGGTTGGCCTCGATGACGTCGTCGTCGGCGCGCGACATGAGCAGCACGCGGCTGAGCTCGCCGTACTCGGTCTCCCAACCGGCGTTGGCGATGGCCTCGATCAGGGAGACGTCGCCCTCCATGGTGAAGGTGCCGGGCCGGATGACCTCGCCGACCACGGTGTACATCGCCGAGGCGTTGAAGGAGGAGTTGACGATCACCTGCAGGCTGGGCATGCGCTCCTGGAGGAGGCCGTTGAGGTGGTCCTCGACCTCGGCCAGGGTCAGGCCGGCCACCGCCACCGGGCCGGTGCCGGGCAGCGACACGCTGCCGGCGCGGGTGACGCTGAGCTCCCGGGTCGACCCGGTCGGGCTCTGGAGCAGCATGTTGATGAAGGTCTCGGTCAGGGTGTCCCCCTCGAGCAGGAAGACGTCGACCGCGGCCTTGTCCATGCCGGCGCCCACCAGGCCCTCCTGGATCACCTGCTTGACCTCGTCGATGGTCTTGCCGGCGGCCCGGAAGCGGGGCACGAAGTGGAAGGCGATGGTGCCGTCTGGTGCGATCTTCGTGTCGAGCTGGAGGTCGTCCCGATCCTGGACGTGGATCGAGAGCCGGTCGCTCACCCCGAGGCGATAATCCTCGACCGGGACGAAGACTCGGGAGAACTCCAGGCTCAGGCGGTCGCCGGGGGAGACCCGGTACGGGGCGGGCAGCGGCGTGGCAGGCGGTCCCTCATAAGGTGAGTTGAGAGTGACCACGCTCGCGCATCCCGTCGACAGCAGGAGAAGGAGGAGGAGGATGCAGGCGGAGGCCTTGGACACTTTCGGAGACGTATGTGAAGTCTGAAGCCGTTCGTGGCCGGGAGGAGGGCCGTGAGGGCGTCCAACAATCCAGGGTCCCTAAGTCTATTCGTGCGCCGAGTTTTTGGACATGGACGGAAAGTGGAAACTTGCCTAGGCTGCTGCGCCTGAGCCGGTCCTCCTCCGGTTCGGCCAGCCCTCCCTCTCATGAGCTTCCTGCGCGACAGCGGCGGCGCCGCGGTCCTCCAGATCCTCGCCGCCGGCCTCCAATTCCTCGCAGGGGTGCTGGTCGCGCGGGGTCTGGGCAGCGACGGCAAGGGAATTCAGGCCCTGGTGGTCCTGATTCCGGACATGGCCCGCGCCGTGGCCCACATGGGCTTCGGCACCGCCAGCACCCGGCAGATCGTCAAGGAGCCCCACCACTCCGGCAAGATCGTGGCGAACCTCTTGCTGTTCGCGGCCGTGGTGGGATCGCTGTTTTGCCTGGCCATGTGGGCGGGTTTCCCCTGGCTGGAGAGCTTCGTGCTCGCCGAGGGCAGCGAGAGCATCGACGCGGTCGGTGACGGCGTGACCACCGCGGTCGCGCTCGCGATCCTGGCCTTGCCGCTGCTGATGCTCGAGGGCTACCTCGGTGGCGCCCTGGTCGGCAGCCGGGCGATCCTGGCGGCCAACGTGGTGAAGGTGATCCAGACCGGCAGCTTCGCGCTGATGGTGCCGCTCTTCTTCCACTTCCAGGGCACCACCGTGACCGCGGCCGTCAAGGCCTGGGTCTTGTCTTTCGCCATCAGTGACGCGGTCGCCCTGTTCGCCTTACTGCTGGTCATCCGCGGCCGCCGCCGCCCGGACCTGAGCCTGGCGCAGAAGGCCTTTGGCTTCGGCATCAAGACCCTGCCGACCTCGATCTCGGTCTACCTGCTGTTCCGGATCGACGTCGCCCTGGTCCGCGCCTGGCGCACCGCCGAGGAGGTCGGGGTGTATTCGATCGCCGCTTCGCTGGCGATGCTGTTCCAGATCGTCGGCTTCAGCGTCGAGCGGGCCCTGGTGCCGCGGCTGATGAGCAAGGGTGGCGACGAGACCGCGGTCCTGACCCCGATCGCCACCCGCAGCTTCCTGCTCTTCGGCGGACCGCTGGCGGCGGTGGCGGCGGTGGCGGCGTGGCCGATGGTGCCGCTGGTGTTCGGCCAGGAGTACGCCGGCGCCGTCTTGCCGCTGGCGATCATCCTGCCCGGCCTGGTGATCGGGAACGTCGGTCAGATCGCCAACACCGACCTGATCGGGCGCGGCCACCCCGGCTACGCCTCGATCAGCGCCACCTTGGCGCTGGCGGTGAACATCGGCCTGAACATCTACCTGATCCCGCGCTGGGGCATCAACGGGGCCGCGGTGGCCTCGCTGGTCTGCTACATCCAGCACGGCCTGATGCTCTCGTTCATCTACGAGAAGCTGACCGGGGTGCCGATGCGGCAGCTGCTGGTTCCGCAGGCCGAGGACCTGAAGCGGATGCTGTGGATGGTCCGCCGCGGCCGCTAGGCGGCGGCCCTCC
Source organism: uncultured Planctomycetales bacterium (assembly GCA_964643675.1). Taxonomy (GTDB): domain Bacteria; phylum Planctomycetota; class UBA1135; order UBA1135; family UBA1135; genus J029. The sequence continues at coordinate 9,945 of CAZXTO010000019.1, read as the reverse complement.
TCGCCCGGGGCGCGCTATTCCGAGCCCTTGCCGTCGAGCAGGGCGTCGTAGATCGCCTCGGTCCGCTCGCGCGAGCGCTGGACGTCGAAGCGTTGGGCGGTCCGGTAGCCGGCCGCGCCGAGCATGGCGCGCCGCTCGGGGTCGGCCAGCAGCTCGCCCACCGCGTCGGCGAAGCCATCCAGGTCGTCGTCCGGCACCAGCAGGCCGTTCTCGCCGTGCTCGATGATGTCGACGATGCCGCTGACCCGGAAACCGACCGCCGGCAGCTGGGCCGCCATGCCCTCCGCGACCGCCAGGCCCAGGCCCTCGCGTTCGGTGCCGGTGACGTAGACGTGGGCGTTCGGGAGCAGCTCGGCGACGTCGTTCCGGCCGCCGAGCAGCATCACCGAGCGACCCAGGCCGAGATCGACGACCTCCTTGGTCAGCCTCTCCAGCTCCGGGCCATCGCCGATGATCCAGAGCCGGGTCCGGGGGTGCTGCTGCAGGATCCGGGGCATCGCCCGGATCAGCCGGTGGTGGGCCTTGCTAGGTACCGCCCGGCCGACGCAGGCCAGCACGAAGTCGGCGTCGCCGATCAGCTCGGCGTGGCGGCGGCGCAGCTCCCCGAGCCGTTCGGGCGTGGGGGGCGCGGGCACCTCGATCGCGCTCGGCACCAGGTGGACCCGTTCAGGGTCGACTCCCGGGAATTCGAGCAGGCTGTCGCGCACGTCCGAGCCGACCGCCACCAGCGCCTGGGCGCGGCGATAAAAGCGCGACTGCAGGGCGATCCGCAGCCGGGCGCGCAGCTCGCGCGGGTCGCGCTCCGGCGGGATCAGCTTCGAGGAATGGAAGGTCAGCACCACCGGGATGCCGAGCTTCCGGCCCACCATCAGGCCGATCCAGTCGGCGTCGGAGAGGTGGGTCTGGATCACGTCGACCTGATGCCGCCGCGCCATCTCCAGCACGCCGCGGTAGAGGCGTCGCCAGTCGCGCAGCGCCGCCCACGGCCGGCGGATCGAAGCCCGCTCGATGCCGAGCACCTCGGTCGGGACCTCGGCCTCGTGGAGCAGCTCCTCGGTCGGCCCGCTGCGCAGCATGGAGCAGACCGCGGGGGCGTAACGGCCGCCGACCTGGAGCTTGGCCAGTCGGTAGACGTAGAGTTCGGCGCCTCCCTGGGCGAGGGTGGGGAGGAGCTGGAGGGCAACGCGTTGGCGGTCCATGGGGCGGCGCTAGCCTGGAGGGGCGCTCAGTCTAGCCACCGAACCCTCCGATGACCGCCGCGCCCAGCCAACCCGTCCCCGTGCTCTTCGTGCTCACCGACCTCCGGGTCGGCGGGATGGAGCGCAAGGTCGCCGAGATCGTCCAGAAGATCGACCCGGCGCGCGTGCGGCCGGTGGTGGCTTGCCTCAAGGAGCCCGGCGCCCTGGCTCCCGAGGTCGAGGCGGCCGGGGTGCCGCTCTACTCCGGCCTGCTCAAGCGCAAGACCGACTTCGGAGTGCTGTGGCGGCTGCGCAAGATCATCAAGGAGGAGGGCGTCCAGGTCGTGTGCACCATCGGCGACGGCGGCGACCGCATGTTCTGGGGTCGCCTGGCCGGCAAGCTGAGCGGGGTGAAGGGGCTGGTCTCCACCCTGCACTCCACCCGCAACCCGCACGGCGGTTCGATCATCGACCGCCCCAACCGCTGGTTGGCGGGCATCACCGACGCCTTCGTGGCCGTGGCCCAAGGCGCCGCCCGCTACCTGGTCGAGGAGGAGGGCTTCCCGCGCGACAAGGTGGTGGTGATCTACAACGGGGTCGACCTCGACCGCTACACCGGCGCCGGCCGGGCCGAGGCGCGCGCTGCCCTGGATCTGCCGCCCGACGCCCCGGTGGTCAGCCACGTGGCCGCCTTCCGGATCGAGAAGGCTCACGACGTGCTGCTGCGGGCGGCCGAGCTGGTGGTGAAGGAGGTCCCCGAGACCCGCTTCCTGATGGTCGGGGACGGTCCGGTGCGGCCCGAAATCGAGCAGAAACGTGCCGAAATGGGGCTGGACCAGGCGGTCTGGACCCTCGGGCGGCGCTCCGACATCCCGGAGATCCTGGCCGCCGCAGACCTCTCGGTCCTCTGCAGCTACGCGATGGTCGAGACCTTCCCGAATTCGGTGCTCGAGGCGATGGCCTCGCGTCGGCCGGTGGTCTGCACCGACGTCGGCAGCATCGACGAACAAGTCGTGGAGGGCGTGAACGGCTTCCTGATCGCCGAAGGTGACCACGAGGCCCTGGCGGATCGAATTCTCCGCCTGGTGAAGGATCCTGCGCGAGCCCGGCAGATGGGCCAGGCGGCTCGCGAGGCCGTAGAAGCGCAATTCAGCGCCTCCCGCATGGTGGGCGATAGAGAGGAGTTGTTCCTTTCCCTCGCACGGGGGGCCGGCGTTCCTGCCCGGCTATACTGGGATTCACCCCCTCGGATGCCCTGAATGGCATCCCGTCGGCGGCCTTCCTTCCCCTGCTGGCCATGCTTCGACGACACCGACTCCTGGTTCACCGCCTGCTCGTCTACTACGACGCAGGCCTGCTGCTCCTCGCTTATGCCGCTGGCGTGCGATTCCGTTCCTGGTTCGTCGCCGGGGATGCCGATTTCTGGCGTTCGGAGCTGCTCCACTCCTTCCTGATCCTGCTCTCGATCTTCGTGGTGCTGATCGGCTACAAGCTGGTCGATCTGTACCAGAGCCAGCGCATGCGCTCGCTGATCGGAGAGGGCTGGCGGATCCTGCTCGTCAACGGGCTCTGCTTCCTGTTCCTGTTGGCGCTGCTGACCGGCCTGAAGGCGCCCCCCGCCAACTTGGTGGCGGCGATGGTGTTCCAGAGCATCAACGCCGGCGTGGCGGTGATCACCCGGCTGAGCATCCGCACCGCGGCCCGGGTGGTGCGTCGCAAGGGCTACAACTACCGCCACCTGGCGGTGCTGGCCAGCGCCAAGCGCGATCCGGCCGAGCTGCTGCGCCGGGTCCTGGCCCACGACTACTGGGGCTTCCGGGTCATGGCGGTGGTCTACCCGCCGAGCGACCAGGAGCCGAGGTGGAGCGGAGAGGACCTGCCCGGCAACCCGCCGGTGCTGGCGCGTGAGCACCTGATCGAATTCCTCGACCGCGAGCCGATCGACGAGATCTGGGTCGACGGCCTGCCGGACGAGAGCGGCGCCACCTACGACCTCAGCTCGGCCGCCGCCGAGCAGGGCGTCTCGCTGCGCTACATCATGCCGCAGAACTTCTTCCCTGGCGTGCGCTGGGGCTTCGACAACTTCGAGGGGCTGACCACCGTGTCCGCCGCGCACTCGCCGATGACGGACATCGCGCGGGTGGTGAAGCGCATGTTCGACGCCACCGTGGCGGCGCTGGTGATGGTGGCCGCGGCGCCGATCATGATCGTCGTGTCTGCGCTGCTGCTGCTCGAGCGCAACGGCGGCGGGGTGCTGTTCCGGCAGGAGCGGGTGGGCCTCAACGGCCGCCTGTTCACCTGCTACAAGTTCCGCACCATGGTGCCGAACGCCGAGGCGCTGCGGCAGGAGCTCGAGAAGCACAACGAGATGGGCGGCCCGGTCTTCAAGATGAAGCGGGACCCGCGCATCACGCCGCTCGGCTATTACCTGCGCAAGTTCAGCCTCGACGAGCTGCCGCAGATCTTCAACGTGCTGAAGGGCAACATGAGCCTGGTCGGCCCGCGCCCGCCGATCCCGAGCGAGGTCGACATGTACGAGCGGACCCAGAAGCGCCGCCTGAGCGTGAAGCCCGGCATCACCGGCCTGTGGCAGGTCAGCGGCCGCAACGAGATCTCGGACTTCGACGAGTGGGTCAAGCTGGACCTCGAGTACATCGACAAGTGGTCGCTGGCCTTGGACATGAAGATCCTGCTGATGACCATCCCGGCCGTGTTCATGGCCAAGGGCGCCAGCTAGTCGGGGTAGCGCGAACGAGAAACGGGGCGGAGCATGAGCTCCGCCCCGTTTCTGCTTGGCCGCGCGGGCCTAGCTGGAGCTGGCCGGCGGCACCGGCGGCACCTGCTCCTCGTTCCGCTCGAAGAAGGAGGCCACCAGCATGAGCAGGAACATCGACATCAGCACCGCCACCGAGTAGTCATCCGGCCGCTGATACCAGGCGTAGGCGAAGGCGCCGACGATCGGGACCAGGGCGATCTTGACCCAGGTCGGACCGTGGGTGTTGAAGGAGTGCTGAGGGTTGGCGTTGGCGGCGATGGTCACCTTGTCGTAGAGCACGATCAGGACCATCGAGGCCAGGCCGATCATGGTGAACACCATCCACATGTCGTAGGGCTGGTAGGTGCTCCACAGCACGTCGCGGGTCTGCCAGGCGTCCATGCCGAGGGTCTGCTCGAAGTAAGGCAGCACGTCGGCGCGGCCGAGGGCGTCGACGTCGGCCTGGGCGATGCCCTGTTCCTCGACCAGGTACTTGCGCGCCAGCACGATCTTGTCGCCGCCTTCCTGGTACATCTCGCCGGCGATCACCGAACCCACCGACCAGCCGATGCCGACGGTGAAGTTCACGTAGCCCATGTAGAGGCCCTCCTTGCCGGGCGGGGCGATCGAGGCCAGGTAGCGCATCTTGGTCGGGCTGGCCGACATCTCGCCGAGCGAGAACAGGCCGATCGCCGCCAGGATCCACCAGCCGCTCATCGACATGCCCAGGGCATAGATCGCCGCCGCCGAGATTCCGATGCCGACCACGATCGCGGTCAGCGAGCGCACCTTGCCGGTGATGAAGCCCATGGCGAAGGCCAGGCAGCTGATCAGGAGCGCGTTGAAGTTGATCATCCACTCCTGGGTCAGGTTGCCGCCGTTCACGGTCGGCACCGCCCCCTCGCCGAAGATGCTGGCCAGTCCGGCCGCCGCGGCGCGCGAGTCGACCCAGTCGTCGATGAAGTTCGGCAGGATGTCGAACAGCTGATAGAACATCAGCCAGAAGCCGGCGAAGCTGATCGTGAAGAAGAACAGCCGCGGCTCGAGCAGGCCGTGGACCGCGTCCACGAGCAGCTTGACCGGTCCGTCCCGGTTGTCGTCGCCGTGGTGTTCCGGCTCCTTGAAGATCAGCAGCGGGATGAAGTTCAGCGCGATGCCCGCGGAGCAGGCCAGGAACACGTACTCCCAGTCCAGCACCCGCAGGTAACCGGCGATCATCGGGCCGATGAAGCCGCCGATGTTCACCATCTGGTAGAACAGCGCCCAGCCCAGCGCGGCCGACTTCTTGGGCATCTGGTGGGCGATCAGGCCCTGCAGGCCGGGCTTGAAGATCGCGGTTCCCAAGGCCAGGAACATGGCGCCGGCGAAGAAGATCTCGAAGGTGAGGTCGCCGCCGGTCGGCCGGACCTCGGCCAAGGCGCCCCCAGCCAGCCTCTCGGCCATCGGGATGCAGAAGCCCATCAGCAGGTAGCCGACGATCTTCAGCACCGTGCTGATCGCGATGTTGACCTTGTAGCCATAGCGGTCCGCGAAGCCCCCGGTGAAGATCGGCACGAAGCTCTGGACCAGGGCCCAGATGGCGTAGACGAAGCCCTTCTGGACGTGATCGAACTCCGGCCCGCCGTCCTTGAAGGAGGCCACCATGAAGACGGGCAGGACCACGCGGACGCCGTAATAGGCGAAGCGTTCGACCAGCTCCATCCAGTTGGCGATCCAGTAGAGGCCGGAGAATTGGCCGAGTTGGGCGAACAGGGACTTCTTCGGCCCCTGTTCTTCCAGGGCTGTGGTGGGGGATGCCATGGCCGGAAACCGTAGCAGCCCGGTCGGATCCGGTGGACCGTCCTGAGGGGTCACATGTCCCTGCCCTCCGCGAGCCGGTCCTGGATGAGCCGGTCCAGCTCCGCGGACGCGGCCTCGCCGAGGCGGAAGTCACCCAGGGTCCGTTGGTATTCGGGTAGGGCGTCGGCCGGCAAACCGGCCGCCAGCTCACGCAACCCCGGCATCAGGTGCTCGTCGGTGTCGACCCCGGGGATCCGAGCGGCCGACCGCCAGGAGGGATCCAGCAGGTGCTGGAAGGCCGCCTGCTGGCCCTCGGGCTGCCCGTTGCCGGCCAGCGCGCTCCAGGCCGTGCCCCGCACCAATGGGTTCCACTCCTGCAGCGAGGAATCGGCCAGCAGCGCCCAATCCACGCCGCCGGAATGCTCGGCGCTGACCAGGTAGGCAGTCAGGAGGTTGCTGCGGCCGCGGCCCTCGCGGAACACGTCCTCCAGCTCCTGGTACCCGTCGGGGTCGAGCGCCGGATCGGCCAGGTAGTCTCCCTCGGGCAGCACCGCCCACTGCCGGGCCTCCAGCAGCTCGGCGTAGAGGCCTCCCACGAGATTGGGGCGGCGCCCGCCCAGGTCGACCCAGGCGCCGAGGTACCCCTGGCGCTCCCCGGCGCGGAATTCGGCCTGGCGCAGCGCCTCGAGCGCCAGCTCGGGTTCCGCCAGGCTGGCGATGGCGCGCAGCAGGTCGAGCTGCTCGGCGTGGTCGAGGGCGTCCAGGCCGGCCAGGGCCGCCATCCAGCCGCCGCTGCGTTCGGTCTCGAACCAGAGCCGCCGCGCCAGCATGCGCACCTCCGCGCTCGGGTCCTCCAGGCGGGCCAGCACCGGCTGATCCTGGCCCAATTCGAGCTTGGCTCGCAGCACGTCCTCCAGCAGCGCCAGGAACATCGAAGCCCTCCCCGCCCCGGGCTGGCCGGCGCCGATGCCGTCGATCCGGTCCGGCCGGACGCCCTGCACCAGGCCGAGGTGGCCATCGTGGAGCAGACGCTGCTGGCGCCAGGCGAAGGCGATCGCTGCGGCCGGGCGGTCGTGGCGAGCGCCGGCTGCCGCCACCCGGCGGAGGTAGGCCTCGCGGTCGAGCTCCGGCGCCACCGGCAGGTCCTGCCACACCGTGAGCACCGCGCGCAGGGCCCAGCCCAGCTCCCGCTTGCGCGGGGAGGGGAAGTCTGCCGCTTCCAACCGCGCCAGCACCCACGCCGCCATGCCGGTTTGGTGCAGGGCCTGCTCGAGGGCGGCGCCGCGCTCGGCCCGGTCGTGCAGGCGGTCGAGCAGGCCCGGGAAGTCGGGCGCTGGAGCCACCCGTCGACGCTGCGCCGCTTCCCCCGCGGAGCTCGCGCCGGCCCGGTCATGAGGGTCTTGGGTCGCTCCGGGGCCCGCGCTCGTCGCGGCAGCGACCGGCAGCTCCGAAGGGGAGCTGCCGATCCACCAGACGAGCAGGGCGGTCCCGATCAAGCAGAGGAGCAGGAGCCGCATCCTGACCACCTAGGGCTTGCTGGGCGGTTGGATGTCGGGCGGCGTACCGCAGCCGGTGTCGACGTGGAGCGGGTAGTTGCCGATCTCGTCGATCGAGATCTGGCTGCAGTTCTCGGTCTCCTCGTCGCACTGGTAATTGAACTTCATCGCCCGCGACAAGGTCACCTGCACGATCCGCATGCCGTGCTTCTGGCCCGACTCGGTCCAGAAGGGTTCGATGAGGATGAACAGCGGGCAGACCGGGTCCTCCCAGCTCAGCTTCACGCCGCCGAAGTGGAACTCGATCATGCCCCACTCGCAGGCCTGGAGGCCCGAGGTCGAGGCCACCGCCGGGTGGTGCACGGTGGCGCCGACGCCGTCGCACGGCGATTCGACGGTGGTGCCGCCCGTGTCCTGGGCGTGGAGAGGGGGCGCGGCCGCCCCGAACAGGGCGGACAGCAGGAAAAGCATACGAAGCATGGCGATCTCCCTTTCGGTGTGGTGGGTCCACCCAGGGAGACGGTCAGACCGGCCGTCGGTTACGCCTGCATTGCGCCGATCCCGCCCATCCTCCGCCGGGGCCGCCCTACAAGCCGCGCATCCACTCCGGCCGGAAGCCGGCGGCGCCAGGATCGGCCAGGACGCGGTCCAGCGACGCCAGCAGGGCGGGCTGGTCCTTGGGCAGGGTGCCGCTCAGGGCCAGGTAATTGCTGGCGTGGTTGGAGCGGAACACCGACCCCTCGAGCTCCAGGCCGCCGAGGAACTCGCGCAGCTCTCGCGCCAACTCGAGCGGGTCGAGCTCGTCGAAGTCGCCGGCCAGGTGTTGATCCCACAGCGGGGTGTCCGGCACCGGGGTCATCACCAGGGTGCTGACGAAGCGCGGCTGGATCGCGTTCACCACCCGCGCCGAGCCGCGCGCGTGCTCCAGCGAGCGTTCGCGGCCGCCGGCGCCGAGCAGGATCATGGTGCTCAGCTTCACCCCGGCCTCGTGAGCCTTCAGGGCGACCCGGATCATCTCCTCGGCGTCGACCCCCTTCTGCAGCTGCTGCAAGGCCAGGTCGTCGCCTGTCTCGATGCCGAGGTAGTACAGGCTCAGCCCCTTCTCGCGCAGCCGCGCCATCTCCTCGACCGAGCGGACCTGGAGCGACTGGGGAGAAGCGTAGACGCTGATCCGCCGCAGCGCGGGGAAGGCCTCGTTGAGCCGGTCGAGCAGGTCCTCGAGGTAGCTGGCCTTGGCCACCAGGGCGTCGCCGTCGCCCAGGAAGACCTTGCGCGCGCCGGGGGCGTGGTCACGGGCCCAGTCGATCTCCCGTTGCAGCTCCTCGATCGGCCGCACCCGGAACTCCTTGTCCCGGTACATGCCGCAGAAGCTGCACTCGTTGTAGCTGCAGCCCAGGGTGGCCTGCAGGATCAGGGAGTCCGCTTCCGACGGCGGTCGGTAGAGCTTGCCCGAATACTGGATCATCGGGAGGGGGCGGAGGCGCCGCGGATAGCGCGGCTGGGGATGTCGGGGTGGGGCTGCGCGGTTCGGCTGGTACCGCGGTGGGGCCGCAGCTTAACCCTCCATCGGCAGCGCCCCCGGCCGCTTTTCCCGCTTTCTTGGTTCGGGGATCACACCCAGAAGGCGCCCGGGAAGCGAGTGGGCGGGGCGGTGTCCGGCGGGGAAGAGGCGGCAGCGGCGGGCGCCTCGGCCAGGGGCCGGGCCAGCGGCCTCACCTCGGCGGCGCAGACCTTGTACTCGGCGGTGCCGGTGATGGCGTCGCCGTCGTCGACCGTGAGCAGGTTGGCGCGTGCCTCGGCGAAGTGGAAGGGCATCCACACGCACCCCTTGCGCACTTGCTTGCTCACCGCGGCGCGACAGCGAACGGTGCCGCGGCGGGTGCGGACCTCGACCAGCTCGCCGTCGACGATGCCGCGGTCGCGGGCGTCGCGGCGGTGCAGCTCGACGTAGGCCTCGGGCTGCTTGGCGGTCAGCCCGGGCTCGCGCCGGGTCTGGGTGGCGGCGTTGTAGTGGTAGAGGGTGCGGCCGGTGGAGAGCACCAGCGGGTAGTCGGCGTCGGCCAGCTCGGCGGAGGGGCGGTACTCGACCGCCTCGAAGCGGCCTTTGCCGCGCAGCACGCCGCCTTCGTGGAGGAAGCGGGTGCCGGGGTCGTCGGGGGATTCGCAGGGCCACTGCAGGCCGCCCTCGGCGTCGAGGCGCTCGTGGCGGATGCCGGCGAACTTCGGCGCCAGCGCCGCCATCTCGGCGTAGACCGCGGCCGCGTCCTGCTCGGGCCAGTCGGCGCCGCAGGTGCGCGCGAGGTCCTGGATGATCTCGAGGTCGGAGCGGGCCTGCCCGGGCGGCTCGACCGCCTTGCGCACCCGCTGCACGCGGCGCTCGGAGTTGGTGAAGACCCCGTCCTTCTCGGCGAAACACGCCCCGGGCAGGATCACGTCGGCGAAGCGCGCGGTCTCGTTCAGGAACAGGTCCTGCAGCACGAGGAACTCGACCTGGTTGAGCCCCTCTTCGAGCCTGGCGACGTTCGGCTCGCTGAGCACGATGTCCTCGCCCATGACGAAGAAGCCCTTCAGCGTCTTCCCCGCCTCCTTCATCATCTGGTTGAGGTTCAGGCCCGGCTCGGCGCGCAGCTCGCAGCCCCAGGCCGCCTCGAAGCGCGCCCGCGCGTCGTCGTCGTCGACGCGCTGGTAGCCGGGCAGGAAGACCGGGCTGGCGCCGGCGTCGTTGGCACCCTGCACG